>CAZKEL010000033.1:26757-28394 GCA_964551815.1 uncultured bacterium | reverse complement strand
GTTTCTTTTTTACTCAAATCCTAAAAAGTACTAATTATTGTGAAGAACCTTAAAACATAACTATTATTTAAATGACAATTTTTACCAACAAATTTCATACAGCAACAAGTATCAATCAAACCTTAATCCAATAATTAATACATATACTAACTCAATCTTTAAGGAAAGTAATTTAATTAATCGTTCAAACTTTCATACGGCACCCTCTCCATTTGAAGATGGGAAACATGTTGCAATTCAAACAGCATTCACTATAAATCACCTTAATAGAGAAACAAATAAGGAGTTTACCTATACTTTAACTATTACGGATTCATCCCGGTCAATATTTGAATCAGAGCCACCTAAAGTTTTCCTTATAGCTGAATCTGAAGGATGGCCTCAATCTACTTATGAAATGAACCAGAAAGATAGTCTAAAAACTACCCAAAACACCACTGAATTGTTAGGAGGAATTGTAACGATAATAAATTCAACTTCAGTTGATTCACTACAATATTATAGGGATTCATTATTCACCATAGAATATTCCTATGGTGTCACCATTCCCCTTCCTTCTGGCAAACACGCCTATCGATTTTTGATCGATAGTACAAGGTATGACACAGATATTAAAGCCCAAGATAAAGTAATAAAAAGCAATGGAATACTAAAAACAGTCTCTATTATTAATATTGAAAATCCCTTTCGATTAGATCTTGGTTATGAGTTTGCAGATAAATCTTTAGGAAGTGATTTTTCCTATGAAAGGTTCAGCTTTAATTATTCGATGGTAAGAACACTATCCAGCAGTGACGGTATTACATTCAGATTAATGGGAGGGTTCAGCAAAAAGCAGCTCCCTGTTCAAAAATTATTTTATATTGGTGGTGAAGGATCTGTGCGGGGATTTGATTATATGGACACTAAAAAGTTTTCAGGTAATCAAATGCTGCTGGCAAAACTAGAATATCATTTCTTTAATTTATACACACCAATTTTAGAAACTCCGATATTTTTATTCTATGACATAGGATTGATTGGAAATAAATTTAATTTCAATGATCCAATCACAAGTTATGGTTTAGGGATTACTGATGATGATTTTAGGGATTCTCCTAGTGAATATACAATTATATTATATCGAACTGCACAGTCCAATAATGGGAATTGGGGTATAGAATTTATGTACAATTACTTTTTTGCTCCCCTTGGCAAAGATGAATCAGTTCTACCCTAAATTTTAGATACTGATTTACAGCTTAATTAAAGATTTCCTTTTTCTTCACTTGAATTACTTCACCATATTCAGACAGCTTATCCAGATCCACCTGTCTCTTATCCGTAACCATAATTACTGCCATAGGCTTATCTGAAATATTGGACTGTTGAAATTTCAAGATATCCTCAAAAGTCAACTCTTCGTAGAATTTAACCTGCTCTTTTCTCGGGTCGTCTGAATACCCCTGTTTAACCCAGGAAGATACCCAGCCGGGGTAGGACCTGAACCCGGGACGGTTTGCATTAATACTTTTAATAAGTCCTGATTTAATTTGCTCTACCCTCTCCTCTTTCTCCGGCATATTTAACGCTAAATCTTTAAAGACTGATATAGCATCAATTGACTTATCTGCCTGGCAGCCAACAAATCCGCTGAA
>CAZKEL010000033.1:0-26657 GCA_964551815.1 uncultured bacterium | reverse complement strand
TCTTGATTTCTTTAACCGTCATGCGTTTCAAATAGTGAGAATTTTCACCATAGAGGGCATAATCACGAAGAGCACGCCCCACTGCTGAAGGCTCTTTCTTTTCCATTTTTCTGCCTGCTTTCGCATTCTCTAACAGGATTTTAATTTTTTTATCTTCTCCTCGTACATTTGTCATGATGTCAGCAACATACTTCAGAGATTCTTCGAATTGGCGATCAAATCCTTTTATTTGGATCGTGAAGTAGTTTCTGTCTGCTCTAAAATCAATGGTAGTCCCTATTTTCTGTAAATCACCTTTGAAAGTCCTGAAATCCTTATCATGGGTCCCCAACAAATTTAGGAGCTCTGCCGTTTGCTGCAATCTGGGCTCAATATGAGTTCCCATACCAAATTGCAGGGTAAGAGAAAAAATACCATTGATGGGGTTTTCTGTATAATAGAGATGTACTTTATCGGCAATATCCTGTTGCGTAACATCCTTACCAAACTCTATATATTTCAGCTTTAACTCGCCTTGGGGAACCTCATCCAACTGCTGTGCAAAGGCTGATTTCTGCTCCGTATTTTTGGGAATAACCGGTTCGAATTTTGGTTTCTCCAATTTATGCTTTTTAGGAAAGCCCATTTTAGAATGCATCACCAGGTAATCCTCGCCAAAATAGGTATTGGCAATTTCTACCACCTCTGCTTTGGTGAGGGCATTTAATTCTTCAGGATAACGGGTAATTTCTTCCCAACTACGCCCTTTAACATGAGCATCAATGAGTGTAAATAGCCTGCCTTCCATACTTTCCATATTTTCTTCATGCTGACGAACCATGGTGAGTTTTACTGCATTGAAGAAGTCTTCATCAAAGTCCCCTGCTTTAAGTTTATCAATTTGACTTAACAAGAGTTTTTCGGCCTTATTCAGGGATTGGAAAAATAACTTTGGTACAAAAATAAAATTATTCGCCCCATGGTCTGCATAGTCCATACTGAAAGCTCCTGCACTTAAAATCTTTCGATTGACTTCTAATTGGTCAATTAACCCCGTTTTTGACTCATTGGTGAGCAGCTGATTGCAGAGTTTGATGGCTGTTTCATCTTCATGTCCTGCAGGGACAGTGCGAAAGCCCAACATCCCAATTTTAATGGGTGTCATTCTGCGGGAGACTTTCTCTCTCCCCTGAAAGGGTTCTTCCGTTATATCAATAGGTGGAGGCAATTCTCCCCTGCGCCAATCGCCAAATTTCTTCTCGATTAGTGGAATTGCTCCATCAATGGAGAAATCACCGCTGATGATGAGTGCCATATTATTGGCAACATAGTATGTGTCAAAATATTCCTGCATTTTTGTTAATGAGGGGTTTTTTAAATGCTCCACCGAACCTAATACCGTCTGCTGACCATAGGGATGCTTTTTAAAGAAACTTTCCAAATAGGTGATAAATACATTTCTAAAAACATTATCCATGGCACGATTTTTTTCCTCATAGACCGTTTCCAGTTCTGCCTGGAATAATCTGAAAACAGGCTTCTCAAATCGGTGACTGTACACTTCCAGCCATTTTTCTAATTGATCACCGGGGAATTTATTAAAATAGGCGATGACATCATCGCTGGTAAAAGCGTTGATCCAAGTACCTCCCATACCTTCTAATAATCGGTCAAATTCATTGGGGATGGCATATTCACCTGCTTTTAAGGATAACCGATTAATTTCATTTTGAACTTTTAAGCGCTGTTCTTCACTTTCTGTAATTGCCAATTCATCATATTTCATACGGATGCTGTCTAAATAGACTTGTTCAGCTTCAAAATCTACTGTGCCCATTTCTTCTGTACCTTTAAATAACAGATGTTCTAAATAGTGGGCAATTCCTGTTGCATCTTCAGGGTCCCTTTTTCCGCCTCCATTAACCACCACTGCCCCAAAAACAGAGGTTGTGTTATGGTCTTCGTTCAGATAGACGGTTAACCCGTTATCAAGAGTTAATATTTTTACATCCATAGGACTATAATCTCCTCCCATAAGTTGAGTTATTCCTGCTATTACCAGAGTAATATTCAGGATAATTAAATATAAATTTTTCACGTGTTCCCCTTTTTAGTTGTTTTGATGAATGGTTAACTGGTTTACCTGTTCTTCTGCGTGGTAAGAAGAGCGAACCAAAGGGCCGGATTCTACTACATTGAAACCCATTTTTAGACCTTCTTTTTCATACATTGAAAATATATCGGGATGAACATATCTCTGCATCGGTAAATGTTTAATGGTGGGCTGGAGATACTGACCAATATTAAAAATAGTTACCCCCAATTTAGCAATTTCTTCCATGGTTGCAAGTACTTCCCCGTCTGATTCACCCAGGCCAACCATCATTCCGGTTTTGGTGGTAAGTCCCCAATTTACAGATGCCTGTAATACAGATTTAGAGCGACCCCAGTCCGATTGCGGCCGAACCTGCCGGGATATGCGCTCTACACATTCAACATTATGGGAAAAAATGTCGGGAGCCGCACTGAATACTTTTGTAAGGGCGGGGAGGAAATTACGAAAATCAGGGGTCAATACTTCAATACTACACTCAGGAGACAATTTTCGAATTTCTCCTATAGTATCAGCCCAGACTCTTGCCCCGAAATCATCTTTTAAATCATCTCTGTCAACAGAGGTGATGACCACATGGCGAAGCTGCATAGCTTTCACCGCCTGAGCGGTACGCAGTGGTTCCAGGCCATTCACACCTTGAGGCTTCCCCGTTTTGACTGAGCAGAAGCCACAGGAACGGGTACAGATATCCCCTAAAATCATAATGGTAGCAGTCTGTTTATCCCAACACTCATAAATATTAGGGCAGCGGGCTTCTTCACAGACGGTATGTAACTTGCTGCTATGGATAAGCCTTTGAGTCTCCAGATATTTTTCTGATGTTTTTAATCTAATTTTCAGCCAATCTGGTCTGCTGCGACCTTTTATTTGAGTGCTTTCTGTCATAAATGAATTAGCTTTGTATCCGGGATTTGGTGAAGGATTCAATATTTTCTACCAACCTGGCTAAAAATTTGGTACCGTAAGCACCATCAATTATACGGTGGTCATAACTGAGGGTAATATAGACCATTGAGCGAACCAGAATAGTATCTCCATATTCTGTTTCTTTCACTACGGGTCGCTTTTTAAATGCACCAACGGAGAGTATTCCCACATTGGGTTGATTGATAATACCCATGCCAAATAAGCTGCCAAATACTCCGGGATTTGTCACAGTAAAAGTTGAACCAAATATTTCTTCCGGTGTGAGTTTATTTTCCCTGGCTCTACCGGCCAAGTCTGCAGTGGCGCGAGCCAACCCCAGAAAATTCCTTTCTTCAGAGGATTGAATCACCGGCACTATAAGGTTATCATCAGGCAGAGCAACGGCAACCCCCATATTGATATTGCCATGATGAACAATATTATCTCCATCTAAGGATGCATTCATTAAGGGAAATTCTTGAATGGTTCTGATACAGGCATCCAAAATCATTGGGGTGTAGGTGAGATTTACTCCTGAAGCAGTTTTAAATGACTCTTTCAATTCAGATCTGATCTCCACCAGATTGGTAACATCTGCTTCAACGGTGGTATATACATGAGGGGATGTCTGAACAGAGTATACCATGTGTTCTGCAATTTTCTTGCGCATACGAGACATTGGCTCTACTCTGTCCCCCATGGGTTGAGTAGGAAGAGGCGTGGGCTTAACGGCAACGGGTTCCTGCGCAGGGGTCACAACTGGCTCAGGATGAACCGGCTGCTTAGGCGTGGGTGCCGTGATAGTTCTTTTCTCTAAATAACTTAATATATCACTTTTATTCACTCTGCCATTTTTACCGCTGCCTGCGATAGAATCCAGTTCTTCTATAGGAATCCCTTCAACCTTGGCAATGGACTTAACCAGAGGTGAATAAAACCGCTTATTTGCATTAGGAGTAACAGGGGCTACGGCCTCCTGAGTAACTTCCGGTTTAACAGAGGCAATGCTTTCCTTCATTGGAGGAGCGACTTCCAATGCTTCAGCACCGGTCTGCTCCGGATTAGATTGCGGCACCTCTCCCTCTACCCCGATACGTGCAATGATTTCTCCAACAGGGATGGTATCATTTACCTGTGCAATGATTTCAATCAGGGTTCCAGAAGCAGGGGCGGGAACTTCAGAATCTACCTTATCCGTTGATATTTCTAATAAAGTTTCATCTTTTACAATACTTTCACCGATATTTTTTTTCCATTCTAAAACGGTGCCTTCCATAATGGATTCTCCCATTTTGGGCATAACTACATCTACTGCCATTAGTTCTCCTTTAATTCAGATTCTACGATCTGTCTTTTAAAATGTATATTAATATTTGCATTTTTAAATTTTTTCAATAATAGTTCTTTAAGTTTTTCGGATACTTCTTTTTCATGGCGAAACTCAATGGGACATGACACCTCAAATGATATAATTAGATTATCTTTCCCCTCCCCGCTCAAACGTAAATCCTGAATTCCAATATCACTCCATTGAGATAATACAGGACGGATAATAGCCTCAATTTCTGATTCTAATTTCCCTTCTGTCTTTATAGGATCAACATGAGTCACCACATCAGCAAATAAGGAATTTCCCACTTCTTTTTCAACGGAGTCTGAAATATGATGCAGCTCTTCAGCAGAATGTAAATCACTTACTTCAATATGGAGCGAAATAAATTTCCGAGACCCATATTGATGCACTATTATGTCATGTACATTTAAAACATGGTCCACTGAAGTGGCAATATTTTTAATTTGTTCAATGTACAGCTTATCAGGAGGTTTTCCTAATAAATCATTCACGGCATTTTTTGCAATCTCAAGGCCGGCATATAAAATAAATATTGAGACTGCGATTCCCATATAACTATCAATCTGAGTAAAACCAAATTGGGCAAAGATCAGTCCCACAATGACCAATACTGAAGACCATACATCGCTTTTATGGTGCAGGGCATCGGCTTTTAAGGCATCAGAATCTATAGCATCCCCTAATGCAAAACTTACCCGTGCCATTAACTCTTTAATGAGTATGGTAAAACTCACCACAATGATCATCCATGGAGAAATATTTAAAACTTCTGCATTAAAAATTCGATGAACAGAAGTTTTAAAAAACTCAATGCCAATATATCCAATAATGAAGGAAATAATGAGTGAGGCTACCGTTTCAGCCCTGCCATGACCATAAGGATGCTCTGCGTCAGCAGGTTTTTGGGACATCGTAAACCCGAAAATGACTATACCGCTTGTGCCAATATCTAAAAGGGAATGAAAAGCATCTGCCAAAACAGCAATACTATGGGAGAGGAAACCAATGGTAACTTTAGCAATAAATAATATGACATTGCCAAATATTGAAAAATACCCCTCCTTAATGCCTACCGTGTAACGAATGAATGGATCCTTTAAATTCCCTCCTTCCGGGATAATGGTTTTTACGATATATTGTACCATTTTAACGGTAGGCAGGAACTCCCGTAATATCTTCACCCAATACTAAAGTATGCATTTCATGAGTACCTTCATAGGTATATACTGATTCAATATTCATCAAATGCCTCATGATGGGATATTCACCGGTAATTCCGTTTGCTCCGTGAATTTCTCTGGCAAGTTTTGCAGATTCTCTGGCAACCCATACATTGTTGCGTTTCAACATAGATACTTGTTGGTGACGCAAGCTACCGTCATCTTTATTTCTGCCCACTTCCAAAGCTAATAATTGTCCCTTTGTAATCTCTGATAACATCCACGCCAATTTGTCCTGAATTAATTGGAAAGAGCCGATGGGTTTTCCAAACTGTACTCGTTCTTTAGCGTAGCTGACTGAGGCTTCATAGACTGCCATGGCAGACCCAATGGCTCCCCAGCCGATACCATACCGCGCCTGATTGAGACAACCCAGGGGACCTTTTAATCCCTCAACATTTGGCAGAAGATTTTCCTCAGGGACAAATACATCCTCTAATACTAACTCTGAAGTAACAGATGCCCTCAGCGACCATTTTTTGTGCATTTCCGGAGCAGTAAAACCATCGGTATCTTTTTCTACTATGAACCCTCGGATTTTCTCATCTTCACATTTCGCCCAGACTATGGAGATATCTGCGATGGTGCCATTGGTTATCCACATTTTTGTACCATTTATTTTGTATCCCCCGTCCACTTTTATTGCCCGCGTCAGCATTCCACCCGGGTTGGAACCATGGTTTGGCTCGGTAAGACCAAAGCATCCAATCATTTCACCTGAGGCTAATTTTGGCAGCCATTTCATGCGTTGTTCCTCAGAGCCATAGGCATAAATGGGATACATAACCAATGACCCCTGCACTGAAACAAAAGAGCGGATGCCTGAATCACAGCGTTCCATTTCCTGGCACATAAGACCATAGGCTACATTGGACATTCCCGCACAGCCATACTTTTCAGGCAGGTTCATCCCCAGAAACCCTAATTCACCAAATTTCGGAATTAGATCAAAATTAAAAGTACCAGCTTCAAAGTGCTGCTCAATTTCCGGCATAATTTCATTTTCAACAAACTCCCGAGTGGTACGTTGTACCATTATTTCATCTTCGTTAAACCGCTCTGAAATTCCTAAAAAATCTATACAATTTAGTTTCATACTAACCTCTGTTTAATAGTTTAATACCTGCATAATTTTTTCTTCCAACCTTTTCAATGGAAGATACACTTTTGATTCTATATTTTCACTAAAGGGAACTGGGGTATCCAATGAGGCAACACGGGTAACGGGTGCATCTAAATATTCAAATGCTTTTTCAGAAATAATAGATGCAATTTCTGCCCCGATACCGCCTGTAAGATTTGCTTCATGGACCACAATAGCTCTGTTGGTCTTTTGAATGGAGTTCAATATCATATTATTATCTAATGGGATGAGGGTTCGCAGGTCAATTATATCTGCTGATACCTTCAATTTTTCACACATTTCTTTAGCCCATACTACCCCCTTTCCGTAGGTGATAATCGTAATATCCTCTCCCCTCTGTACTAAATTTGCTTCACCAAAGGGAATATGGTATAAGTCCTCGGGCACCTCACCCTTCACACTGCGATACAAGCCCTTATGCTCAAAAAATAAAACGGGATTCGGATCATCAATGGATGACTGTAATAACCCTTTGGCATCCTCTGGTGTGGAAGGATATACAATTTTTAAACCCGGTACATGGAAAAACCATGCTTCGGGATTTTGAGAATGAAAGGGGCCTGCACCCATGCCTCCACCACTGGGCATTCGAATCGTAACATTTACTCCCTGCCCCCAACGATAATGGTTTTTAGCTAGATTGTTTACAATTTGGTTATATCCACAAGAAACAAAGTCAGCAAATTGCATTTCTACTACCGGTTTAAATCCTTCAAATGCTAGGCCCATAGCTGCACCTATAATACCCGATTCAATTATGGGCGTATTTCGTACCCTGGTTTTCCCAAACTTTTCAACAAAACCTTCAGTGATTTTAAATACACCACCATACTCTGCAATATCCTGGCCCAGAAGGAGCACCTTTTCATCCCTTTCCATTTTTTGGTATAATGCTTCTTTTATTGCATCTACAAAACGCAGGGTTTGGAGCTTTCCGTTTCTTGGAATATACTTAAAATCAACAGGAGAGTACACATCTTGTACTTCTGCTAATTCTGTACTTTCAGGCATTGATGCCTTAAGTGCCGCCTCAATGGCAGGATTAATTCTGTTAGTCAACTCCTCTTCAATTTTCCGCTTAAACGCTTTTGTAAACCATGTATTTTTTGATAAATGAGATTCTAATTTTAAAATAGGATCATTCTTTTCCCATTTTTCAAAAAGAGTTTTAGGTACATATTTCGTACCAGATGCCTCTTCATGCCCACGCATTCTAAAGGTGACAGCCTCTATTAAAGTGGGGCCCTTTCCCTTCCGGGCGAAATCAGCAGATTTCTTAACTTCCTTAATGACTTCAAAAATATTATTTCCGTCTATTTTTATGCCGCGCATTCCATAACCTTTAGCTCTGTCCACCAGATTATTACAGGCATATTGTTCAGAGGTGGGGGTTGATAATCCATATCCATTATTTTCAATCATGAATATAACCGGCAGCTTCCACACAGCAGCTAAATTCAAAGCTTCGTGAAAGTCTCCTTCACTGGTGGCACCGTCTCCAATAAAGGCTAAAGCAATCCGCTTTGTATTTTTTAATTGATACGCAAGTCCATAGCCGTTAGCAACGGGCAGCATGGCAGCTAAATGAGAAATCATTCCTGTAATGTTTTTGTCTGGATAACCAAAATGAAAGGTCCTGTCCCGTCCTTTGGTAAATCCCCCCTCCTTTCCCATGAGTTGACAAAAAAGATTTTTTAATTCAACCTGGCGGGTCGTAAATACGCCTAAATTTCTCATCATGGGAAGAATATGGTCATCCTCTTCAAGGGCCAAGGTTGTTCCCACAGCAATAGCTTCTTGACCAATCCCTGAAAACCATTTACTAATTTTCCCCTGACGCAGCAATAGGAGCATTCGCTCCTCAATCATTCGGGGAATTTTCAATTGTTTATAAATATGGATTAATTCATCTTTTTTCAAATTAAAAATGAACTACCTCATTTATAGCATTTTCAATCCAGGAAGTTTGTACCAACAGTTCGTTCTCCAAACTGGCAGCATAGGCAACCGGGGCATCTTGTGAGGCTACCCTTTTAACTGGTGCATCTAAATATTCAAATCCTGCATCTGCAATACGCCCTGCTATTTCGGCACCGAATCCATTATTCAGGTTATCTTCATGGGCGATAATGACCCGGTTGGTTTTTTTCAATGAATTGAGAATTGTATCCATGTCCAATGGATGCAGAGTTCTTAAGTCAATAATCTCAACAGAAATGTCACTGTTTCTGGCAGCTTCTAATGATTTTTGTACTAATGCTCCCCAGGTGATAATGGTGATATCTGTACCATTTTGAACTATTTTCGCTTTCCCGAAAGGTAAAACATAATCACTATCAGGTTCTGGTGAGGAGGCGAAACCTTGACGATAGAGTCCCTTATGTTCCATAAACATGACCGGATCATCCATTCTGCATGCCATTTTCAGAAGTCCCTTGGCGTCTGCAGCATTGGAAGGATAGGCTATATAAATTCCCGGTAAATGGGTAAAGTAGCCGTCAATGCTCTGACTATGACAAAGAGAGCCGTGAATATAGCCGCCAACTGGTACACGCATGACAACAGGGCAGCTCCATTGCCCCTTGGAGCGATACCGCATAGTTGCTACTTCATTTCTGATCTGCATCATTCCATACCAAATATAATCGCCAAACTGAATCTCAACTACAGGCTTATATCCCAAAGTAGCCAATCCCACTGCAGTGCCGATGATAGAAGATTCTGCCAGTGGGGAATTAAACACTCTGTCATTGCCATGTTTATCCGTCAATCCACGGGTTGCGGTGAAAACGCCTCCCTTCCCTCCGGCAACATCCTGACCGAAAACCAGCATTTTATCATTGCGGGATAATTCTTCATCAAGGGCATGGTTGATAGCATCCACCAAAACTATTTTATCCCCTTCTTTTTTTTCAGGTTCTTCAACCAGTTTAATTCCATCAAATTGAAATACATTTTTCATTGCATCCTGCGGTTGGGGATCAGGTTGGTTTTCTGCCCACTCTGCATCTTCATCTACTTGTGTTTTTACCTTTGCAAGGATGGCATCAAATTCATCCTGAGTAGCAATACCTTCCTGAATACAGAGATTTGAAAAGGTATGCAGAGGGTCACGGTTTAGATCAGCCTCCAATTCTTCCTCCGATCTGTATTTTCGCTGATCATCTGAGGAGGAGTGAGGCAGCAACCGTACCACATCAGATTGAATGAGGGAGGGACCCTTCCCTTTCCTGGCTCTTTCAACTGCTTTTTTAAAGGCTAAATGGGTTTCAAAAAAATCTGTTCCATCCACATTGAATCTTGAAAGATTATCATACCCTGCCGATATTTTATACACAGATTCCCCGGCAGTTTGGTCCTTAATGGGAACGGAAATTGCAAAGTGATTATTTTCAATATGAAAAATAACCGGGGCTTTATTTCGACTTGCCCAATTGAGTGCTTCATGAAAATCACCTTGACTTGAAGTTCCTTCTCCTGAGCTTACATAAACTACCCCATTCTTGCCATTTCTTTGCAGGGCAAACCCTGCACCAGTGGCTTGTAAATACTGAGTACCAGTGGGGCTGGACTGACTCACTATATTTAGGTCTTTATGACCATAGTGCTGCGGCATTTGTCTCCCCCCTGAACTAGGGTCTGCTTCTTTTGCCAGAAATGCTAACAAATGGTCACGAGAGGTCATTCCCCATCCCAGACAAAACGCCTGTTCTCGATAATAAGGATAGGCATAATCAAAGCCGGGTTTGAATGCCAGAGCACCGGCCACCCCTGCCGCTTCATGTCCTGATCCTCCAATATGGAAAAACCCCTTCCCCTGTTTTAAGAGAATAAGTTGTTTATCATCTAAATAACGGGACAGAGCCATTTTTTCGAAAATACCCATTAACTGAGTTTTAGTAAATCCTTTATATTTCATTTTTCTCCCTGAAGAGGTAATAGTTAAAAAGTACTGCTAGAGAGTTTAAAATTTGTTCCTGCTCTACCGGAATATTTAATTCCTGCAACGAAGTAACGCCATACTCAAAAATCCCACAGGGGATCATTTTATCGAAATAAGACATTTCAGGATTTACATTCAAGGCAAAGCCATGCATGGTTACCCATTTTGCCAATCTGACACCAATGGCACAAATCTTATCATCTTCTACCCATACACCTGTAAGCCCTTCTTTTCTTGAAGGGGTGACACCCAGTTCCTGCAGACAGTCCATCACTATAGTCTCCAGTGTACGCATATACCAAGAAACGGACATTTTATAACCACGCAAGTCAAGAATGGGATAACAGACTAATTGCCCGGGACCATGAAAAGTAACTTCCCCGCCGCGGTCAATGGGTATCACATCAGCCTGTAAACTTTGGCTGTCAAGAAGATATTTTCTGTCTGCATTTTTCCCAAAGGTATAAACGGGATCATGCTCTACGAACAGTACCACATCAGGGATGTCTCCTGAAACCCGTTTTGCGTGAAGTCTTTTCTGCAATTCCCAGACTGGTAGGTAGGGCTGTCTGCCCAATGAAAAAAACTGTAAACCTGAATTGATCTCCAAATGCTCCCAAAGGGAGTCAATTTTTGGATTAATGATAACTTCTATGTCTGATTCAACAACCTTCAATCTCAAATATGTATGGCTTCATCCAATGCATCTGCTGTAGCTTCCATGATTGCTTCAGACAGTGTGGGATGGGGATGGATGGTGTGTAGTACTTCATGATGAGTGCTTTCCAGCTTACGGGCAATGGCAGCTTCGGTTATGAGGTTTGTGGCCTCTGCACCAATGATGTGACAACCAAGCATTTCCCCGTATTTAGCATCATAAATTACTTTTACAAAGCCCTCTGTGTCACCAACTGCCATTGCTTTTCCCAACGCTCGAAAAGGGAAATGCCCTACTTTTACATCATAACCCTTTTCTTTAGCCGCCTTTTCAGTTAATCCCACTGATGCGACTTCTGGGTGGCAATAGGTACACCCTGGGATATTACCATAGGTCATTGGTTCAGGGGTAAGTTCGGACAAATGCTCAACGGCAGTAATGCCCTCCGCAGAAGCTACATGGGCCAGCCAGGGAGGGCCTGCCACATCTCCGATTGCGTATATATTATCAGCAGTAGTCCGCATGAACTCATCAACCTTAATCCAACCTTTTTCAACCTGAACGCCTGCTTTGTCCAGTCCCAAATCTTCAATATTTCCCTGAACACCGACAGCAATGACCGCTTTTTCAGCTTCCAAAATCTCGCCGGTTTGTAAATAGACTTTTACTTTTGATTTCAGAGGTTCAATTTTCTCTACCAAAGTCTCAGTGAGTAACTTAATCTTCCGCTTTTTAAATATCTTTTCAAGTTCTTTTGAAACCTCCTCATCTTCAATGGGGAGAATATTAGGCAGAGCTTCAATGAGGGTAACTTCTGTTCCAAAGGAATGATAAAAATGAGCAAATTCAACTCCGATGGCACCCGCTCCGATTATAATGAGCGATTTGGGTTGTTTCTCCTGGATCATTGCTTCTTTTGAAGTAATAATGCGCTCCCCGTCAGGCTCAATTTGAGGAAAGGCTTTCGCCCTGGCACCGGTAGCTATAATGATTTTGTCCGCTTTAAGGGTTACTTTTTTTCCATTCACATCTATGGCTTCAACGGCAGCATTATCAATTAGTTTTCCATGGGCAGGGATATAGTCAATCTGATTTTTCTTCATCAAATATTCAATCCCTTTAGAAAGTCGCTTGGCCACATCTCTAGATCGTTTAATCATCTTTCCCCAATTGACGGTGACCTCTCCCGTCTCAATACCATACTTGCCAGCATTTTTTACCAAATCGAGTACTTCGGCATTTTTCAGCAAAGCCTTGGTGGGAATGCATCCCCAATTCAGACAGATTCCCCCCAGTTGATTGGCTTCTATAATGGCAGTCTTTTTTCCCAGTTGTGCAGCTCTAATCGCTGCCACATATCCACCGGGGCCGCCGCCAATGATAATTACATTATAATTCATTTACGATTAAAAGATTTAGATTGAAGATTTTTTAAGGGTACGAATCAAAGTTCATTTTATATTTTTCTATTTTGGAAAGGAAACTATTTTCAAAAATTCGTCCCTGGTTTTGGAGTCTTTTCTGAACTGCCCTATCATAGCTGAAGTAGTGGCATAGGAGTTTTGTTTTTCCACTCCCCGCATTTGCATACACATATGCTCCCCCTCTAATACTACGGCTACCCCTTTGGGGGATAACACTTGGTTTATTGTTTCAGCAATTTGATGGGTCATCCGTTCCTGAACCTGAAGCCGCCTGCCAAACATTTCAACAATTCGCGGAATTTTTGAAAGTCCGATTATTTTACCATCGGGGATATAAGCCACATGAGCTTTGCCAAAAAAGGGTAGCAGATGGTGTTCACAAAGACTGAAAAAATCAATGTCCTTCACTGTAACCATTTCATCATATTCCTCTGTAAAAATGGCATTGTTGATAACGGAATTTAAGTCTTGTTTATAACCATTGGCTAAAAACTGCCAGGCTTTGGCAACCCTGTGAGGCGTCTGAACTATTCCTTCCCTGGCAGGATCCTCTCCGATCTGTACTAATAGTTCTTTAATGAGAGATTCAATTTTTTCAAGGTTTTTTTCAGTCATGATGATTGGGTCCGAAATACTCGGTATAAATAGTGGGTGTCTCCTGCAATTTTATTGAAAATAATCTGGCAGGTTGAGGTATTTTTTCAGCAAGTGCATCCCAAATAAATACAACCAGATTCTCAGTGGAGGGTTGAATTTTATGAAAATGCTCAATATCTTTTTCAATTTGGCTGTGATCTAAAATATTGATGACATGTTCCTCCACCAATTCATTCAGCTGTTGTAAACTAATGATGAATCCTGACTCAGGATTAATTTTCCCTGCAACTGAAACTTCCAGAACATAATTATGGCCATGCAGTCGGATATCATCGCCAAATATTTTCTGGTTTTTTTCGTCTGTCCAATTCTGGTTCCAGTAACGGTGAGCTGCACAGAATTTATACTCTTTTGTAATTATTGGCATAATTTAAAGTAAAATGGAATTTTCTATAAATAATTGTATCCTGCAATAATTTGCAAGACTAAAAATTTACAGAGCTTGTATAAGTCTCACCAATTATTGAATACAGAATTTTCTTACTTTTGAAAGAAATATCCTATGAGAGCCCACCCGGTAAAAATGCCCAGGATGCCAAAAATGCCTGCCAGGTTATCAGGTGAAGGTGGTTTTATTTTGAATAAGGCAAATAAAGCCCCCACTCCCATTCCTAATGCCAGGGCCTGCAGGGCAGAAAGTAGTTCGGGTTTACTGAATAATTGATTCATATATTTATCCTCCGGAGTTGGATGGACAACATTCTGCAATGACACATATTTCACATTTTGGACGATTCGCAATGCAAACTGCCCTGCCATGATCTATGAGAAGATGAGCAAAAAGTGTCCAATCCATTTTTTCTACAATTTTAGTTAATGCTGTTTCAATTTTTACAGCATCTTTTATTTTTACAAATCCCAATAAATTTGAAATTCTGGTGACATGGGTGTCCACAACCAGGGAGGGCACCTCAAATACATTGCCCATGACCACATTGGCTGTTTTTCTCCCTACACCGGGGAGCTTAACCATCTCACCTAAAGAATCAGGCAAAATTCCATTCCATTTTTGCATTACCGTTTCTGACATCCCCTTAATAGACTTGGCCTTATTATTGTAAAAGCCGGTACTGTAAATTTCGGACTTCAATTGTTCAAGGGATAAAGCAGCAAATGCTTCAGGTCCGGGATATTTCTTAAACAGCTTCTCCGTTACTTTGTTTACTCTTGCATCCGTACACTGTGCGGAGAGAATGGTGGCTACTAATAACTGAAAAGGAGTATCATACCGCAGTGAACATTTTGAGTCCGGATATTCTAATTTCAATCGCCGGACAATTTCCTTCATTCGTTTTTGTTTGTTATGGAGGGATTCAACGGGCATTAAATGCTTTATTAATAATTGAATGTAAGTTTTTCAACAATTCATTTCTTCCCAATACCATATGGCAGCCAAATTCTTTAAAATAATTTACCTGTGGCGCTGCAATTTGCTGCGAGTAACCAATAATAGTCAAATGACTTGATGCAGGCAGCTCCTTTATGGACAAGAGTTCAATTTCAGTTAACCCTCCAAGATCAATTATTAACACAGTAGGTGGAGATAAATTTAATATATCTGCACTCTCGCTGTAAAAGTTAAGCTGGTATGAATGGACAGTGGAGAGCTTAGCCAGATGAGCAGACATTTGTAGATCATCCAACCAGGCGAGAATGGTATTATTATTCATGTTATACTTTAAGTGTTATATAGTAACTATCTATTATTTCTGGACTATCATCAATGTCTAAAAAGGATTGATACCGCTTTATTTGTGAGACTAAATCAGGAACTTTAATACCCCTAAATTCAGAATGATCATCAAATTTCTTTATACATTTAGCAGCCATGCTTTTTGCACCTTTTGGGTTCCCGTTATGATAATGAAAAAAGCTCACTGCCAGTTGTATTAATCCCTGAATACATTTAGCATCTTCCATTTTGAAGTTCAGCCAAATATCTTCCCAATATTCATGGGCATCATAAAATTGTCTTTTATTAAAGGCATTGACACCTTTTTTGAATAACTCTGTTTCTCCGGACATAAAATTATTATCCTATCTGAATAAATTAATCTATACCGTCAATGGTGAGGTGATCTTTTCACCTCATCAGTAACATCAAAATATTTTTCCCCGTTAATTATCTTCACTGCCACCGTCTTTGGATCATGATAGAACCAGAGCCACCATCCTTCCTGTGCTGCCCGGTTTAAAAATTCAGTTTTTTCTTCGAGAGTCTGCAGTGCATTTAGATCGTATCCCATAATCCAGGGAAGTTTTAAATGAGATTTCAGGGGAATCAAATCAGCACAGAATACCAGAACCTCCCCCTCACTGTCTATTTTAATTAGCTGTTGCCCGAAGGTATGCCCGTTAACTGATATAGTTGAAATCCCCTTGAATAAATTCGTATTATCACTCACCAGAGTTAATTGCCCGCTTTCTTTCAGCGGGAGATAATTCTCAGACAGGTAGCTGGCTCTGTCCCGGGGGTTAGGCTTTAATCCTGACTTCCAATTCGATTCTGAAATAAAATACTCAGCATTGGGGAATGCAGGAATTAATTTTCCGTTATTATTTAAGGTGGTTGCGCCACCGGCATGATCAAAATGGAGATGGGTTAAAATTACATGGGTTATATCAAGATTGGTAAGTCCAACCCTTTGCAGACAAACTGCTATGGGATGATCTTCCTGAACCACCTGAAACATGCCTTTGAAATCATTTTCTAATTTATCTCCCATTCCAGTTTCAATGAGGACTCTATTTTCCCCATCAATTAAAAGCAAACAACGCAGAGCAAGGTTAATTCGGTTCAACTCGTCCGCCGGGTTGGTTTTTTCCCAAAGCACTTTGGGGACAGAACCCATCATGGCACCCCCATCCAGGCGAAAATCTCCTGTTTCTAAGGGAATCACCTGCCATTTACCCAGGCGGTCTAACATTCAACATCCTTTGAGGAGGAGATAAATTGAAAAATCTCTGATAACTTCCAATCATCCCTAAAGGCGATCACTGATCTAAGTCCGTCTAATTGATAGATTAACTCATCATTGAACTCCTCTGTTGATAAATTATTGAGGAATATATGTATCCCTTCACTGCCTCTATCTTTAATAAGGTAGGCTAACTCACCAGGAAACTGTTGCACATATTTCCTGTTAAGGGGAACCTTCTTGTTTAGAGCATCCAGCTTTGGGATTATTTTCTCTTTTCTCACTAAGGGTGTCTTCTCAATTTGACAGCGGTAGGCATTCAACAGGAATTTTTGTATTTCTTCCTGCTCTGGTGAATCTGTTTCCATTAATGCCTCCAGGCATAGGTATAAAACTGCAGGGATTTCTTCCGGCGGCATGATCTTAACTGATTTAAATGCAGACCAGCAAAACAGAAAGGAAGATAGAGAGCGCTCTGCAGCAACTTCAAGAAAATATTCAGTTATATGGTAGGGATTTGCAACATGGAGTAAAAATCCAAGGTACTCCTGAGCAGCCTGGATATCCCCCTCCATGATTTTTTTATTAAGCTTCTCCACACTGATGACTTCCGGCTGCAACTCTGCCTGGTCATTTTTGGGATAAGAAAAGGAAGGCTCATAACCGCCAAGGCGGTTTTCTACATATTTCAATATATTTTGAGGAATTATATCAAGATTAATACCAATGAGAGATTTGACTGACTGCAACAGACTCAGAATGTGATTGGGGCAATAAGGCACCTGAGAGGCAAAATTAAACAGACTCCCTAAACGTGTCTGAATATTGTCCTTATCTGCCATTTACGAGCCTTTCCGGGGAGTTGCTGCGTAGAGTATCTTTCATAGTGATTCCATATAAATTGTGCTTAAATCAGAAGGGGCAAATTTACCCTGTTATAGAAATCCTGAAAAATGATTTCCCAATAAGACACTGCACTGATGTAAATTGAGAAGGTAGTAAATGAAACATTATTCAGCATAATGGCACAGGCCGGCCTTCACGCCCTTCTTGGAGTTCAAGTAGCAAGAATTATCCCACCTAAGAAATTCCTCCTGCCTGCCATTATTATTGGTGCATTAATACCGGACCTCGATCTCATAATAGTAGCGCTTGCTGCACTTTTTATTCCCCTTGATGAGGCTGCAATTTTGTATCATCGTACCTTCACTCATAATTTCTTCATCATCATCCTGCTGTATCTGGCCTTTGCTTTGTTAGCAGAAATAAAATCTTTCCCCAACTATAAAGTGATTGGGAAAGGCTTGTCCCTGGGGATGCTATCCCATTTGATTTTGGATACCCTCTTTTGGTTTAGTCCTATTTATTTATTATGGCCACTACCGGTGAAGCCCTTCAATTTTTGGAACTTTGTTCACTTTCCTGAAGTTGGTTATCATATTCTCATGATAATGGAATTTTTCTTTTTTCAGATTTATGCTGCTTTTTTAATTCATACTCATCTGAGATTCCCTCAAAGTCAGTCCCATATTATTTCCAGATTAAATGTATGGAGAAAAATGGAAACAGCTCTTTTCTTTCTATTCGCTGTGCTGTTGTATTTTTCAATTTCAAATTTTAAAATTGTTTTTGGAATTGCTTACATCCCCTCCCTGATTATTGCCATCTGGGTAACCTGGCAAAGCAGATACAGTTTAGAACAGTTCAGCCAACCCACACTAACCAATTAATTGCATGGAAACCATTTCAACTTTTGTTTTTTCAGTAGGACTTATCATTTTTGCAGCCCATTTTTTTACAGCCCTCTTTGAGCGCACCCGCGTCCCTGATGTGCTCCCTCTCATCATTTTAGGAATAATAATTGGTCCCATCTTAGGGATTCTAAGTCCGGAAGATTTTGGGTATGTGGGCCCCCTCCTGAGCGCTATTGCATTAATTCTAATGTTATTTGAAGGAGGCAGTCATTTGACATTGGAGTCCTTAAAAACTACGCTTAAAGATTGCGTTGCACTCACAATCGGTACTTTCATCATCACCCTGGCAGTTACCTCAGCTGTGGCGTATTACATGATGGGAATCACCTTCATGCCTGCCCTGTTTACCGGTGCAGTTTTAGGAAGTATTTCTCCTGCAGTGGTTGTCCCCATTGTTCGAATGCTTAATCTTTCTGAATTAACAAAATCTAAGCTGGTGGTTGAGTCTGCCATTACAGATGTTCTCAGTATAATTATTGCTCTGGGAATTTTGAAAACGTTCCAGGCAGGACATAAAACTATTATGGAATTTATCGGAACCAATCTCATCGCCACCATGGCAATGTCATTATTGGTAGGCTTTGGAGGCGCGGTAATCTGGTCAACTATTCTGGAGAAAATACGCAAGTTCCCCAATACCATTTTTACCACTCTGGCATTTATCTTCTTACTTTATGGATTAGCAGAAATTCTTGGATACAGCGGCCCTATTGCTGTATTGGTATTTGGAATCGTTCTGGCAAACTCTACGCAAATTCCACTGAATATTGTGCAGCGTTTTGGAGCAGACCATTTGACAGAATTTACCAGTATTGAAAAGACCTTATTTTCAGAGGTGATTTTTTTGGTGAAAACTTTCTTTTTTATCTTTTTAGGGATGTCAATTCAGTTTACCAATTTCAAGGTATTGTTCTTTGGAATCACCCTGACCCTTGTCATCTACTTAGGCAGGCTGCTCCTCTCTAAATTAATGATTCCTAAAGAAGTACCCCTTACGGACAAGGCAATGATATCCTTCATCATTCCTAAGGGATTAGCGGCTGCTGTTCTGGCTGAGGTACCCATGCACCTAAACCTGGAACCGGGGATTGCTGCAGCCTTTAATGAAATCAGGGCGGTGGTTTACATGGTTATATTATTCAGCATCCTTCTCACTGCATTCTTGATCTATGCTCAGGAAACAGGCGGATCAACCTCATTTTTCGCACGGTACTTTGGCGTTACAGAGGAATCCTGACACTACTTTTTCTTAATCCATACGCCGTCTTTTTCTGCCCAGCCATAGCGTTCTTTACCTTCTTCTTTATGAACACTTATTTCAGATACGGTAAGCGCATCTGCTGATTTTCCTTCCATAAAGATGTCCAGGTCATACATTTTCCCATTGGATGCCTTAAAATCAGCACAGGCAAAATAGGTATCGTTTCCTACTCCGGTTAACCGATCCATGTGGATTTTCACCAGGCTTAATTCCAAAGTTTCTTTATTTACTAAATCATACACGAGGAATTTCCCCCCTTTAAGTCTGGCATCAGAGGCAATAAATTCCGCCACTGCTTTGCCTACTGCCTGAACATTTACAGTCGCAGTTTTTGTGGGATGCTCCGGGTGTTCAGGGTGTTCGGGATGCTCTGGATGTTCTCCGCCATTCAGAAATAATTGGCCCATATAAATGGCAGATATAAATAATAATTTATACATTACTGGTCTCCTTTTTTGGATTAATGATGCCAGTAGTTTACTCACAACGCTGTAACCTATGATATGATTTTTTCAATGATCAGATAAAATTAACGAGGGCATTCATTCAAGATTACTTTAATTTTTCCAGGTGAATTTTCCGCAAATTTGTATCTCCATCAAATAAATTTATGCAGAGGGGTTTCCCCATAACTATCCAAATAAAATGAGCAATATATCATAGAAAAAGCGATGACTAAATTATCTGTCTTGAAATGTATTTCCTGCAGCAGAGAATATGAGGTGAAGGAAATTCGCTACCGTTGTGATTGTGGCGATTTATTAGAGGTAATCCATGATCTGAAATCTGTAATTCCAAACCCGATAGAATGGAAATCGGGAGTTGCAAGAGACTTTGGCGACTTTGCCTTTCAACGCTACCAGAAAATTCTCTTCCCTTCTCTGCCTCATGAGTATATAATCACTCTGCAAGAGGGTGATACTCCTCTCTATAATGTTGGTCAGCATTTCCCTCAATTTGGAAGCCTGCATTTGAAACATGAAGGCATAAATCCAACCCTCTCTTTTAAGGACAGAGGTATGGTGGCAGGGGTTTCATGGGCAAATTATCTGGGGTGCGAAATTGTTGCCTGTGCATCAACAGGTGATACCTCTGCAGCTATGGCAGCCTTTGCCGGTGCAGCGGAGAAAATGCAGGGAATCGTACTCCTCCCCCAGGGGAAAATCTCTCCGGAACAGCTGGCACAACCCATTGCATTTGGAGCACTCACCATAGGCATTGAAACAGACTTTGACGGTTGTATGCAACTGGTTCAGGAGTTGACCAACAAACATAATATTTATCTCCTCAACTCTATGAACTCTGTGCGTATTGAAGGGCAGAAAGCCATCGGCATTGAAACACTGCATCAATTAAAATGGAAGGTTCCGGACTGGTTTGTAATTCCTGTAGGGAATGCGGGAAATATTTCAGCATTGGGAAAAGGACTGAGGGAGCTTTTTGATCTTGGAATTATAGACAAACTACCCAGACTGGCAGGAATTCAGACTACAGGAGCTTCTCCACTTTATGAAAGTTACAAGAAGGGGTATGCAGAGCTTCAACCTCAAATTGCCCAGGCTACCAAAGCCTCTGCCATTCAAATTGGAAATCCTGTGAGTTTTAAAAAGGCGGTGAGAGAATTAAAACATTTTGACGGCATCATTGAAATTGTTTCAGAAAATTACCTCATGGACTGTAAAGCCCAGATAGACCGCCTGGGAATTTCCATTTGCCCTAACAGCGCAGTGGCAGTTGCTGGAGCGTTGAAATTACGGGAGGCTAATATTATTCAGGAAAAGGATGAGGTGGTAGTAATCCTTACTGCCCATGGCAGTAAATTCTCAAACACAGCGGTGGATTACCATAAAGATGGCAAAAATACTTATGCAAATCAAACCCGAACTATAGCCCCAACGATAGAAGAATTGGAAGCCGTATTGAAACTATGAGCAAAACCATCACTGTATATTCCCCTGCCTCCATTGGTAACATAGGTCCCGGTTATGATGTGCTGGGTGTAGCAGTAACAGGGTTAGGTGACCAGGTGATTGCCAGAGAAATCCCCGGGGAATCACTCATTATTAAGGATATTCAGAATGCTGATCATGACATTACCAGAAATCCTGCAAAAAATACCATGGGCATTGCTGCTCAGGCGGTAAGAGACCAGTTGGGTGTCAAAATTGGTGTGGGCCTGACTCTGATAAAAGGGCTGCCCTCCGGCTCAGGATTAGGCAGTAGTGCAGCCTCTGCAGCAGCAGGTGCCTTTGCAGTGAATGCTTTGTTTAACGGAAAACTCTCCCAAGAGAATTTAATTCATGCTGCCATGGAAGGAGAAGCTTTTGTAAGCGGTGGATATTTTGCGGATAATGTAGCCCCTTCTCTTTTAGGCGGCGCAACCCTGACCCAATCACTGGATCCTTTAAAAATAGCCAAATTGGGAACCATCAATCATCTTCATCTCATCCTGGTGACTCCACAGGTTCAAATACTCACTAAGGATTCCCGTTCAGTCCTCCCCGAGAAAATCCCCATGGACGCATTTATCAGCAATATGGCGAATTCAGCCAGTATCACCGCTGCTTTTTGCAACAACGACTATGCCCTGCTCAAAGATAATCTAAAGGATATTGCCATTGAGCCGTATCGTAAAACATTAATTCCGGGATTTGATTCCGCAAAAGAGGCAGCCCTGAAGGCAGGTGCAGATGGATTTTGCATTTCAGGGGCAGGTCCTACTGTTTTTGCCATTACCGATAAGAAGGAACAAAAGGAAATTATTGCAGCAGCTATTGTAAAAGCATTTGAAAGTGAAGGAATACCTGCACAGGCAACCCTGAGTGCTGTTGACAATAGGGGAACTTGCCTGATTTGAATTCAGTACATCTGAAGTATTACTTTATATAATTAGAATATATCTCTGTAATTAAAACTTTTTACAGTGATAGAAAAGCGTATCCTTTCACTGAGCCAGTCTGTGGAATTAACAAGGGGAGTTGCATCCCAGCTTTGGTATAATGGAATAATAACCGAAAACGGCCCCAGGGAATATTTCCAACCTATATCAAAATAAGTCTCCCCGCCAAATACAATGGCTGCATCTGCGAAGGGTGTACCAGGCAGTTTGGGAACCGTCATTTCAACATTACCGGAAAGCACCCAGTCAGATACGCCTGATAATTTTTCATGCTGTAGTATCATTCCGTGTACGGAAGGACCCTGGGTAATAAATTGTCTGGTTCCGATACTGGCATTATTGGTTTCTGCTGTTCTGTTAATGACAAAGCTTTGCCTGAAATCCGGGTCTATCCCTCCGCTGAGATAGGTAATATATTGTTTTGGCAAATTGGTTGAAGTAAGAAAACCACCTGTCCATATTCTGAGCTTCGTCATGAACTTTTTTGAAAATTTATATCTGTAATTCAACTGAACATGCAGCCGGACAAATTCCGCATTTAAAAAGCCGGTTTTTAATCCTGATCTTACCGTATAACTCGTCTGAGGGTTTGGGCGGTGATAGAAGGATAATTCCCCATAGGCTGTTCCCAGCTCTCCAGATGTGTAATACGAACTATCTACCGCATCGCCATTGATTGAATGGAAATCCAGGGCTGCAGAGGTGGTCCAGACAGGGTATCTCTGTAATTTCTCTTTACGCTTCCCCTTAAAATTCAGCTGTAGTCCGCTTCTCCCTTCAAATCTGCTCAGATTACCACTAAAACTGGACTGATAATATTCCCCAAAATCATATAAATATCTGCTGAATGATACATGGCCTACCAGTTGTTCATTATGAAAATCCCAGAGCGGTGTCACCCCAACACCATAATCATAGCCGGGGATGAAGCCATGGTACAACTTTACACCGGGAGTAAATCCGTTAAACTGGTTATGACTAAACAGCCAAGGCAGCCAGAAGACTTCCCGCTTATAGTAATGGGGTTGGTCAAATACCCAGCTGAGTTTAAAGGGTTTATGGGTGGCATTATTAGGGCGGTTCACATCCGGCAGCGTCTCATCAGGGTCAATGATGACGGATTTAGTGTTAGCAGGCAGCTCAATGGTTTTGAACTTATTGACTCCCTCTACCCAACTTCTCTGAATCTCACTTCCCGCTTTATCATAAAATGCAGCCTGGAAGGGGACCGTTAAAGTGCCCTTATTTTTGAAAATGACTTTGTCTTTTTTCAGCTTTACAGAATAATCAACCAATCCCGTTTTATAAAAGACATCTTTTGTGTACCAGCTGTAGTCTTTATCAGTATGTTTTGGGAAATAGGCAAAGAAATCCTCCGGGTAAGGATGTTTGAATTTCCAGTCCTCATAGAAATCCTGCAGGATTGTATCAATTGTATCTTCTCCCAGATAGTGGAGCAAATGCCAGGAATACACAAAGGGTTTGGAGTAACTAAGCCAATAATTGGTGCGTCTCTTAAAACTATTTGAGGATGTTTCTAAAGGTTCTTCGTCTCCCAGTTTTATCCAGGAAGTATAACCTACATATTCCATAAACCCATATTTGAGATTTTTCGCCACAGAAAAGGGACCTAATTTCTGCTGTGTTTTTTCATTCAGAATATATTTCCTGCCCTCTGCGCCATATTTCTTATCCCAGTAACGGATATTATTAAACTCATTTAATCCTTCATCCATCCAAACATGGTCTCTTTCATTCGTGCCCAAAATACCATAGAACCAGTTATGCCCCACTTCGTGCATGATTACATTTTCAAGACGGTGCTTTGATTTGGTAGTGGATATAACGGTAATATTGGGGTATTCCATACCGCCGCCTGCACTGAGATCACCATCAACAGCAGTAATATGATTATAGGGATAATCCCCAATAAACTCACTGTACCAATAGCCTGAATCATGGAGATATTCTATAGAGTTTTCCCACAGCTCTGCATTTTTAGGCAGGTACATACTCCAGAGGGTGACTTCCCGGGTAGAATCTGCTAAGTAGAGCGTCCCTTTGCGAACAATCCAGTTGGGGTCAGCAAACCAGGCAAAATCATGCACTTTATCCTGATGAAAATGGAGGGTCTTGAGCTTCGTCTCTTGCTTGTCTGCTTTTTCCTCCTTTTTAAAGAGGGTAATTACCTTCTGCCAAATGGATTTCTTTTTCCCTTTTTTTAAGGCTTTTACTGTCTCTTTAAATTCATTTTCAGGCAGGGCATGCAGAGAATCTCCTGCATTGGCAAGGGAGTCCAACCAGGCGTATTCAGCTTCCCCGTTTACCAGATCGCCGGTGGCCATGACTCTGTAATTTTCCGGCAGGGTAATTTTTACATCAAAACTACCGAATTCTGAGTAGAATTCCCCCATATCCAGGTAGGGCATGGGATGCCAGCCCTTGTGATCATAGACAGCAGGTTTAGGGTACCACTGAGTCATCTCATAATGTTTTCCTGAATGCCCCAAGCGGGAAAATACTTTGGGAATCTTCAGAAAAAAGGGTGTCTCTATGGTAATCGTCTGCCCCGGTAACAGGGGATTAGGTAATTGAACTTTTGCCACATCAATCCAATCAGGGTGATATTCCCAATTGGTTTCAACCCCATCTATGGAAAAATTCAGACTGTCAATATAGCCTCTGTCCTTCTCCTTAGAGAAAAGAAAGGAAGTGGATAAAAAGCGTTCCTTTTGTTTAGCAAAGGCAGTCTCATGGTTCTTGTAGGCATTGGGCCAGAGGTGAAAATAAATAAATTCCAAGGCATGGGGAGAATTATTGGTGTATTCAATTTTCTCATGGGCAGAAAGGGTATGAGCGGAATCATCTAAGGTTACGGTGATATCATAAGCAACCTGCTGTTGGAAATAATCTTCCCTGGCGAAAAGCAGTTCCCCATAGCAGCAGAGCAAAAAGAAATATTTAATCATAGTATAATTTGAGGTGGTTTAATGAAGGGGGAAAGTTAAAGGGGACAATGGAGAAAAAGAGATAGGTTTCTTTTAGGATGCCGGCAATGAATTTTTCTTCACTTCCCGGGTAGAACAGCCAGCTTCTTTGTGTACTGAATAGTTAGTGTTGAAGAAATAAATTCTACTGGTGAAAGTGAGTTCCCCGGGGTGATGCTGGAATCATTATCACCCCGAGGAATCATGGTTGCAGTATTGCTTTATGAAAGGGCAGGTGAACGCCGCTTGCGTTCACTCATGCGGGTACCACCCACTCTTTCATACTCATCACTGTCATCACCGAACTGACTTTTAACTCCAGTGCGTATCCGTTTGAGGATTTCCCACAAATTATGCCGTTCATCTTTCACTTTGTTACGAGCAGAAGTGAGAGCATCTTCAGCAGCAATTTTTGCGGTTTCTTCGGATTGCAGAGTAGTGATTTGTGTCGTCAGGTCTGCCAGGGAATACCCACCCAAGACCAGATTGGCATCAATGAGTTCCCAGGCCTTTTGGATTTAATCAGCCTGCTGAGCTGTGTCAGTAGGACTGAATAGACGATCAGCCATAGTTTGACTCCTTTCTTTATTTGTGACTGTTTGCTTTTCTATCATTAGAATTGATTCATTCAACTACCAAAACCAATGATCTTTTTCTGTGAATACTCGCAGAATATTATTTAGTTATCAGATGAGGTATTGCATAAAATGCTTTATCAGCACTCTTTTGTGTTACTTAAAAGACTCTTTGTGCTTCCCAAATAGGTCTTTGTGTTTCATAAACGGCAATTAGGGGAGCCTGAGCTGACCAATGTGTCATACTTTCTGACATTTGTGTCATACTTTTGGCTGCTTAGGCTTCGCCAGAGGCTCTGAGTGCTTCGCTAAAGGTATAAAACCTTCCACTAAATGGTAATTAGGTTGCCCTTGGAGGTGCTTAGGATTCACAAACTACAACAGGTGATATCCGGTTTGGGACTATGAGAAAGAACGAATGATTACTTTAATTTTAAAGAACGATTATCTGTATTTAACTTACACCCAATAAGCCATTATATTAAAGAAATGATTTATTAATCCTCCAATATATAATTTGCTATCTGAACAAGATCAAGTATGTTTACCTGCCCATCACCGGTATAATCTGCTGCACATTCATAGGCAGGGGTTGATACCTCAAGGACAAGGTTAGCAATCTGCACAAGATCAAGAATGTTAATCTGTGAATCTCCATTAACATCAGCAAGGTCTGCACCGCATTCTTCGCAATCTTCGGTGATATATTCATAGGCTCCCATATCAGGGGCATCTCCGCAGTAATCCAAGTCTTCTATGGTTATTCCAGCATCAATACAGGGTGAGCCTTCCATTAAGGTATAATCTCTGGACTTGCTATATTATACCGGACACCCCAAGAAGCGATATTTATAACTCATAA
>CAZKEL010000032.1:0-28508 GCA_964551815.1 uncultured bacterium | reverse complement strand
CCCAATTAGTAACAGATGGGAACGGTGGAGCATTTGTCATCTGGATGGATTATCGGGATGAGTCAGACTCAGAAGGCGATGTATATGCCCAGCACGTATTAAGTGATGGTAGTATTTCCTGGGGGAATGACGGACTTGCTCTGGCAAATCAGGAAGGTCAGCAGGCTTCTCCGAATATTTGCAGTGATGGTGTGGGTGGTGCTTACGTAATCTGGAGGGACGGATCTTCCAGTTCCTATGGTGAAGTATATGGAACCCACCTTTCCTCACAGGGAGCCATTGCAGCCGGTACAGGGGTTCCACTGGTAACTTATCCTTCCTATCGCTCAAATCCCAGCCTGAATACCGGAGGTGGTGGAGATGCGGTTCTTATTTGGAATGATGATCGCAATTCAGACTTAGACTTATATGCACAGAGAATATCTGTATCTGGTAATTCCCTTCTTACCCAGTGGAGCAGCGACGGGAAATTAGTGTGTAATGCAGAAAACGACCAGACTTCTCCCCGGGTGGCTCAATTTGGTGGAACACAGACCATAATGACCTGGGAAGATAGTCGAAATGGCTTTAAAGAAGTCTATTATCAAATATTGGACGAAAATGGTAATGCTGTTTTAAATCCAAATGGAAATGTTGCCTGTAGTGGCGAGTGGGAAATAATTAAACCCAGAGTAAAGGCCGAAAATTCAACTGCCTATATTGTTTGGGAAGATAAAAGAAATGGTTGGTTCTCGGATATATTTGTCCAAAAAATAAATGCATCAGGAAATACTGAATGGGAAAATGGGTTGGCAGTAATTACAGAAGATGCCACCCAAGCTGAACCCCGCCTCACAACAGATGGCAATAGTGGAGTCTATATAGTCTGGGAGGATCAGAGAAATTCCGGTACCAATGGAGTTGATATTTATGTACAGCATATTGATGCCTCTGGTAATATGACTTATGATAACGATGGACTTTTAATTTGCGATGCTCCCGATTTACAATTTAATCCCTTAGTAAGAAATGACGGCAACGGAGGTGCCATGGTAGTCTGGGGTGATCAACGTACAGGGGGAAGCTATGGTATGTATGTTCAACATCTAAACAGCAGCGGAGTGACCCTGACTGAAGATGGGCGTGACAGTTTCTTTGGTATTGCAACGGATGCAGCGAATGAACCCTATAAACATGATATACTTTACCTTGGCAGCGATCAATCACTGGTATATTGGCAGGACAATCGCTGGGGGTACCCAACCATTTACGGATCAATACTTTCTTCAGCCTATGATGGAACCAGTGACTATTTCTCCAATTCTTCCATCAATGGGAGAAAATTATCTACCCTGGAAATATCACAAAAATCTCCCAAAGCAATCGTAGTAGGCAATTCTATATTTCTTGGATTTATCGTGGAGGAATCTCCCAATGAAAATATCTACCTGCAAATTCTCGACTATAATTTAAACCAGTCTGGAGATGCAGTAGCTTTATCTTCCCCCGAAACTTCAAAGCAGGGATTTGATATGACCTTAGGTAATGACGGCGCAGTTTATGTTGCTTATTCTGAAAGCTTTGATGTATCCCTTCAAAAGTTGACTTCCGGTGGCAACTCTGTTTGGACAGTGGATGTAGCAATAAATTCTGCTGATGATATTATCAACGCTATTTATCCACTTCCCGGCTCTGGAGTTGTCATTATTTATGAATCTCAACATTGGCAGACAGGAAGTAATATTTTTGCAGTGGCTGTAGATGAAAATGGCAGTGTCATGTCAGGTTGGCCATTGAATATATCTTCCGCTTCCGGTGATCAGTTTTATGAGGGCAGCTTTTCCACAGATTCTGGCGTATTTGTCACCTTTACCGATAATACCTCCGGCAGCTCTGATATTTATGGTCAGTATTTGACCTATTCAGGAGATTTGTCTTCAGGGGGTACCGGTGTACCCATTGCCGATTCTTCTGATGATGAACAATCTTCGGACATTGTGTATGAAGCTTCTCTTAACCAAGCCCTCATCTGTTATGAAATATCCAATGACTCTGATGTTAATCTTCACTGTAAGAATATTCAGGTACCCACCCAGAATGTGGGAAATACCATTATATTGACAGAAGATATTTATGACCAGAAAAAACCAGAACTTTCTGTCTCCGGTAATAATTTTCTGATTGCCTGGGAAGATTCCCGAAACAGTGGCGGTGATCCTGGTTTGGTGGATATTTATTTCCAGAAAATTTCTTCTGGCAGTAGTACCTATAGTGACGGTGGGATTCCAATTTGTACTTATGAACAAAAGCAGGAAAGGCCCCGCATTTCAAAATATTCCGACTCAGATAACTCATTTATTATCATTTGGGAAGATTATCGCAGCACAGGAAAGGAATATTGTGCAAACTTATATGGCCAGTCGTTTACCAACTGCTCCTCAATGGGTGATCTAAATGGAGATGGGGGTTGGAATGTATTAGATATTGTCACTCTTGCAAACTGTATTCTGAACAATAACTGTAGTGCTTTAGAATATGGATGTGCAGGTGATTTAAATGGCGACGGATTCTTTAATGTATTAGATATTGTCACTCTTGCAAACTGTATTTTAGGGCAAAACTGTGGTGGCAGAATTGATGATGCCAGTGAGGTAAAACTAAATTTTCAGGATAATACCCTAATGGCAGTTTCAGACGGATTTTTAGGCGGAGTGCAAATGACCTTATCTCACGGTAAAGATTTTACACTTACCGGATTTGGAAATTCTTTGTACTCTGATTTTATAAAAGAAGGGAATGAAACCCGGCTCATCATTGTAAATCCCACCGAAGAAAAATTATTCTCTTTTTCCGGTAATTTTGAAATTGAGGAAGTTATTGCCGCCAACAGCAATCATGAAATTTCCGTTCAACTGCCGCAGGTATTCAAGCTGGGCGACCCTTACCCTAATCCATTTAATCCGGTGACTCAATTAGAAATAACCCTTCCCGTAAATGGAGATCTGAAAGTTGCCGTTTATAATACTTTAGGTCAACAGGTATCCTTATTGGCTGATGGCTATTTTGCAAAAAATACTTACTCCTTTACCTGGGAGGCAGGTGACTTTTCAAGCGGAGTATATATTGTAAGAGCCGAAGCAAACGGAATGAACATCTCAAAAAAATTGATGTTGATTAAATAGTTCATTTTAATCTGAACCCTTCCAACCCTCAGTAAATCAGGTAGTATGCCTGCTGCCCTTTGATATTTAAAATAACCGCATGAAAACAGCATTGCAAATTTTGCTAATAAGCAGTATAATGGTAAGCATGAGTTTTAGTAGTAATCCATATTATTCTTATGAGAAGATTGACAGTACCCTGCAGGTCTGGAAAGACCAATTTGGTTCTGTTGAATCTGAAAATTTTCAAGGGAAGGGAGTAATTTTCCAGCTGGATACAATAGGGTATTCTACGCAATTGTCCCTCCCAATATTTGCGGTAAAAATTTCAGATAATGCTCCTGAAATTGAGGATGAAATTAAAGTATTAATTTTAGGACAATGCCATGCTGAAGAGGTTTATGGAGTTGAAATATCCATGGCCATCATTGACTGTTTTCTCAATCCTAATACCTGTTACCAGAATCAGTATATTAAGTCTAATTTTTCTAATATACTCAACACCTCTCTTGACAATGTGGAATTATGGGTGGTTCCAACTCATAATCCGGAAGGATTAAAAGTAGTACACGGTTTTACAAATGAAATTGGAAATTGGATTGAAGATGCTTCCTTTCGGAAAAATCTGAGGGATGCTAATGAAAATGGTATTTTTGACTGGACCGCAGGTGTAGGACAGGACATTGACGGAGTTGACCTAAACAGGAATTATGATATCAACTGGCAATTTGGAGATACAATGCTGCAGAAAACCAGTTCCTGCAATTCTTATTATAATGATGATTATGATTATTATAGGGGCAGCCACCCATTTTCTGAAAGTGAAACACAGACAATCAAAGATTTTGCACTCAAGCATAATTTTTCACTCTCCATTGCTTACCACAGCTCTCGATCCGGGTGTGTGGCAGAGAAGATCATTTATCCCTGGGGCTGGAAAGAAAAAGGAAATCTGGATGAATACAGAAAATATTCCCCAGACTATCCTGTCATTCATTCCCTGGCAACCCAGATGAATACGATTTTGGGCTTCTCCAGCAGTGAAGGAGTTAAACCACAGGGCAGCCGCACCGGAAATGCCCATGATTGGCTGTACAGAGAAACTGGCTGCCTCCAATATCTGATAGAAGTTGGCGCATTCAATTATGGCTCAGACGGATTGACAGATAATAATCTCTTAATAGATGATAATTATTCAGAAACAATTGACAAAAATCTGGGCACTTTTTTCTTTTTAATGATGACAGCAGCAGGGAGTGATATTTCTCTGGAAGATCACCATTTAACCCATACGCTTTTATCGGGGATAGTCAAAGATGAGGATAATGAACTTCCCATACAAAACGCAGAAATCAGGATAGATGAGTTACATGGCCAAATCCTGAAGCCCAGACTAACAGACAGCTTCGGCAGATACTTTCGATTACTTGAGTCTCAAACTCCCTATACCCTTCTGGTTAACGCAATGGGGTATCAGTCTGACACAATCTCCCTCTCTCCATTAAGCACTGGCTTAACTGATCTGGACATACATTTGAAAAAATTGCAGACATATACATTTTCTTTTATGAATAATTCCTCTGCATTATCCGATGAAATATCTGTCATTATAAGGGGAGAAAATATCATAAAAGAACAAATGGGATTAGCAGAAATCGAACTCCCTGAAGGAGCGTATAATTTTACTGTTTCAAGTCCCGGTTATTCTCCTCTGTATTTGGAAGCATCATTATTTGAAAATCAGAGTTTATCCTTACATCTTAAAGCTGAAAATCCGATTTTTGTTGAAGAATTTGAAAATGGAACAAATTGGAATATAATTTCCGGAGATTGGCTATTTACTGATGGAATGCTTCTGTCTCAACCTGAGTCATTTTATAAAAATAGTCAGGAAAATTCCATTCATTATTCTGAGATTATTCCTGATTTTGCAGGAAAGGAATTGATTTTTGAATTTCGGATGAAATATGAAACTGAATGGGAAAATGATCATATACAATTTCATTATATTTCCCAGGAAGACTCGGTAACAATCGTTACCCTTTCAGGGGATAAATTTCAAAATCTAAAATCCTATTTCTATCCCTTGAAATTGACTGATGGAATGGAGAACGGAACTCTGTCAGTATCTCTGTTATCTGATTATAATCTTACCTATAGGGGTTTAGCAATGGATGCCGTTAAAGTCCATTTGAATGACTCAGAGAATTTTTCTCTGTCAAATACGGAGATTACTCTTCCGGTAAAGACCTCTCTTGCTCAGAATTACCCTAATCCATTTAATCCTGAAACCACTATTCAATATGTTCTGGGGCAGCCGGGTATTGCTTCATTGAAAATTTATAATCTTAAAGGGGAATTCATCCGGGAGATCGTAAACACGTATCACGTACCGGGAAAGTATAGTGTCCAGCTTGGTTCACAACCTTTCAGTTCAGGAATATATTTTTATAGATTAGAAACTGAACAATCAATCATTAATCGCAAATTTGTTATAATAAAATAAATTATGAAGAGACTAATTTTAAAACTACCTTTTATCCTTATTGGATCTGCACTAATTTTTTCAGAAACACTTCCATTGACGCAGAGATTTTTTCATACTGAGGATATGGGCCATACCTACACCAGGGGTACATATTTTATTGTCCTGGCAGATTCAACACTGAAGACAGCCCTGGAAGAAACAGAGACAGGCAACTTTGTACACTTTAAACAAACCCAGGGGTATGATGTAGTAGTGGAGAGCATTGATAAAATGGGAGGTACTGCTGACAATATTCGAAACTATTTATTAGAGTATGCAGCAAATGAAAATGTATATCTTGAATATGTACTTTTGATCGGGGATGTGGATAATTTAGGTTCTTATACTGTTCCAACCCACTTCATCATGTCCTATAATGAGGCAGAGTTTGATGTGACTGATTATACCTATACCTATCAGGATAATGAAATATTACATCCTGAATTTTTTATTGGCAGGTGGTCTATTCGATCAACAGACGATCTGAAAAAAATTAAACTACGGTCAATTCAATATATTAAAATGGAAAATATCCAGGATTATAGTTTTTTAAACAAGGCTATGACTGTAGCGGGAAATTACAGTGATGGTGATTTAATACCCGTTACTCCCGTATGGACATCAAACTGGCTCAAAGATGAGCTGATTCATTTCGGATATAATCAGGTGGATACTGCCTATTATTACAATGAGTCTGACTTTCAATGGTCAAATGATATCGAAAAAGTTTGGAATGATGGTGTAGGAATTATCAATTACAGAGGGTGGGGTGATGCTAAAGGCTGGAAGTACCCTGCATTCAGAAATGTAAATATTGATGGGACTGAAGGGAATTTGAATAATGGCTGGAGGCTGCCGGTAGTTCTCAGTTTTGTCTGTAATACTGGCGATTTTGGTAATGATGGCGTACCCAGTTGCTTTGGTGAAAAAATGGTCACTGCAGGCAGTTTGAATAATCCAAAGGGTGCAGCAGCCATGGTAGGTCCCTCAGATTTAGATACGGATACCCGCTTTAATAATGTACTCTGTGCAGTCATGTGGGATGAAATGTTGGAGGGAAGAATACCTGAGCTGGCTCCTGCACTTCATGCTGGTAAACAGGCGATTAAAACAGAATTTCATAACTTGAAAGTGAATGGAACCAAAATACCTGAATTTTATCACCATGTATATGGAGTTTTAGGCGATCCCTCGCTGCCTGTGTGGCTGGGTGAACCAAAACAGCTTAGTTCTGATTTAGCAGAAAATACTCTCCTGACCAATTCTCTCATTTCAACTGTTATAACTGGTGCTGATGGCAAGCCGGTGATGGATGTGGTAGGAGCGTTGCTTGCTAATGATACATTGATTGCCAAAGGGCTCTCCAACCACAATGGAGAATTGGTTATAGACTTTTCCGGTGTTTTAGAAAATACTAATCTGGAACTCTATTTAAATAAACCACAGTATTTCCAAAAGAAAATAAACCTGACTTTTTCCTCTGATGAAGGCAGTACCATGCAGACCAGCTATTCCATCCCGGAGACCCAGGATCCACCTCTGTACATTGCCATTGATTCCAAATCCGGGCATCTTAACGCTCCCCTGTATAATTGGATTGACATTACTGAAATAGGGGAAAATTTAGGACTCACTGACGACAGCGTATTACCAGATAAAGACATTGGGTTTAGTTTTTCTTATTATAATGAGGTATTTGAAAAAATTACTGTCTGTTCTAATGGATGGGCTTCGTTTTTACCGTGTCTGAGTACAGATGGTACGGGGAAGGACTGTACGACCATTCCTTACTTTTTCAATAATTCTATTGCACATCCTGCCGGTCCCCGTGGTATGTTAGCTCCCTTTTTTGATGATTTAGATGATAACCAAGGGAAGGAAGATTTTAATGTATTTTTCTGGTCGAATAATACGGACTCTCTCATTATTCAATGGGATAATGTTGCCAATGGTCAGCATGATGAAAACTGTGTTATTGGTGATGCTGACTCTTGTCCGCGTCATACATTTCAGCTGCTTTTAAATGCGAAGGCATCAGGAAATGGAGACATATTGTTTCAATATAAGCATGTGACAGAATGGAAAAATGCAGGTAATGATCCTACCACTTTATGGCATGTAGATGATCATGGTGCCACAGTGGGCATTGAAGCACCGGATAAAAATTCTGGTACGGAATATTTATTCTATGATGAATACCAAAATGCTTCAGGAATACAAAATGAATTAGCTATTCGATTTTTGCCAAACTGCCAGGGGGGAGCTGATCCTGTTTCCGGTTTTGATTGTTCTGGAAACTGTATTACCACTACTGATTGTAAGGGTATTTGCGGAGGGACAACGCAGACGGATGAATGTGGGGTCTGTGGAGGATTGGGTGCTGTATATGAGTGTGGATGCGAAGATATCCCAGTAGGGGCTTGTGACTGCGATGGCAACACCCTGGATTGCAGCGGAATATGTGGTGGAAGTGACGATGCCTGTTTGAATATAGAAAATGAAATTCTGCCTGATCAGGTTTCCATTTCCGCTTATCCTAATCCCTTTAATCCATTTTTAAATATCAATGTTGATATCCCTCAATTTCAACATGTCAATATTTCCATTAATGATCTAAACGGACGGTCCCTGAAAAATTTAACTGAAGGTAATATTACTCCCGGATATCATACCTTTATTTGGGATGCAGGAACCTATCCCAGTGGTGTATATTTAATTACGGTAAAAATTGGAAAGAAAAATCAAACTCAAAAAGTCTTATTATTAAAATAAAAAATTTATAGATTTTAGTTTAAATCGTATTAAATTTAGTTGCTTGGGAGGTATTAAATACGGTTGAATCTGTAAATCCCCCGGCTTAGCAGGAAAAATTTTTATACATGTCAAATTTGGTGAGGTGTTCCCAGAGCCTTTATTTTTCCTGGTTATTAAATATTAAATGTAAAAGGGAGACATGAAAAGATTAGAAATACCTCCCGCCTGGTGCTACTTTGATGGCATGGGACGGCCAGGCTGGACGGGAGCCCTTCGGTTTACCGGAGGGCTTCCTATTTTCAGGAGTAAATTGTGTATTGAGAATTATTATCTTTATGTTCTCATTTAACTTTATGAACTTATGAATCAAAATACAGTTTTTCCTCTGGATGCAGATTTTCTTATAAAGAGACTTGCAGATTGGGAAATTAATTTAGAGCAGGTAAGCATCAGGGAACTAAATCGGCTGGTAGATGAACTTGCTGACCAGTTTCAGGTTGAGTTCCATAGATTCGAGTTTGGCATCCCCGGATTAAAACCAAATACTCTGGGACCTCAAACGGAAGTTGATATTCTCTCTCAAAATCCTGCTTTGGCAGCCTCTTACCCTCCTTTTGACGGTGTACCTCTGCTTAAACAAGCTGCAGCCGATTTTGTTGACAAATTTTTAAATATTTCAGTAAGTGCACAATCATGTATTCCTACTGTTGGTGCTATGCATGGTGGGCTCATCTGCCAATCCATAGCAGGTAGAATACACTCCCAAGCCAATACAATTCTATATCTTGATCCTGGCTTTCCCGTTAATAAATTGCAGACTAAATTTCTGGGACTCCACGAGAAATCAATTGATCTGATTCAATACCGTGGAAAGGAATTAATTGAGAAAATTGAATCCATTTTAGAAACAGGAGAAGTAGGCGGTATATTGTGGTCTAGCCCTAACAATCCCTCCTGGGTATGTTTGAAAGAGGAAGAACTTGAGGGTATTGGTAAATTGTTAACTCAATATGATGTTTTGGGTATTGAAGATGCTGCCTATTTAGGCATGGATTATCGTCAGGATTACAGCAAACCGGGCGAACCACCCTTTATTCCAACCATTGCCCGTTATACAGATAATTACTTTATTATCATTTCAAGTTCTAAGATTTTCAGCTATGCAGGTCAACGGATTGCCATAACCGTTATTTCACCAGCCTTGTTAGACAGACGGTATCCAAATCTTAAGCAGTATTACAATACTGAGCGAGTGGGTCATGCCTTTATTCATGGGGGAATTTATCCCACAACTGCGGGAGTCCCCCAAACCCCGCAATATGCCTTAGCTTCTCTTTTTGATGCTGCCGTTAATGGTGAATATAATTTTCTGGAAGATACAAAAGTCTATGCCCACCGGGCAAAGAAGATGAAGGAAATCTTTTTAAATCACAATTTCAACCTTGTTTATGATGAAGATATGGGTGAACCAATCAGCGATGGTTTTTATTTTACCGTGACACGTGAGGGTATGATGGGGGGAGAATTATTGTTTGAAATGCTTCGTTTTGGTCTTGCAGGTATTCCTCTCAGTACTACCGGGTCTATAAAGGACGGTATAAGAATCTGTGTTTCACTCATCAGGGAAGATCAATTCCCTGAATTGGAAAATCGTCTCATTGCCTTAGACCAGTCCCTTCAACTCCAGCTTATATAACAACCCAGTTTAAAGCACCATATTAAATTTCAATCGGATTGGATAAATCCAAGAGAAGCCTAATATTATTATGGTATTGTGTTAATATAGTTAATATTTTATTGCAGGGTATTAAATATTAATAATAATATTAACCATGCCGATAACCACTGATATTTCCAATTCTGAGACAATTAAGTTGGACCATATAGATAATGAGATTTTGCATTTGTTGCAATTAGATGGTAGATCAAGTGCAAGTCACATTGCAGAATCGGTGGGAATGTCTATTCCAGCCGTCACCGATCGAATAAAGAAATTGCAGGAATCTGGAGTCATTATGGGTTTCACAGCTATTCTTGATCATCGGAAAGTGGGGATGGATGTCTCAGCATTTATTACGGTTATTTCTGAGTCTTCAAGTCATTACAGTGATGTAGTGCGGGAAACGAATAACACCCCTGAAATCATTCAATGTTATACTACTACAGGGAATGGTTCTCATGTATTATTAGCTCTTACAAAAAATACACATAGTCTGGAAAGACTTTTGAGAACTATTCAGAGTTGGCCCGGTGTACGGCGTACGGAGACGCAAATTATTTTATCATCATATAAAGGGATTAATTCAATACAAATACCTGAATAAATTGGATATTCAAAACAAAACAATAGGAGAACAAAAATGGGAAGAATAAAAGCAGAATATATTTGGATGGACGGTCATAAGCCTACTTCCAAATTACGCTCTAAAACAAAAATTGTGGAGGGCACCGTTTCAAAAATTGAAGATTTACCCATATGGGGTTTTGACGGATCAAGCACCATGCAGGCTGAAGGTCATGATAGTGACTGTGAATTAAAACCTGTATATTTTACTCCAGATCCAATCAGAGGGGGAGACAATTTACTGGTAATGTGTGAGGTGAATAATGCAGATGGTACTCCTCATATTTCTAATACCAGAGCACAGCTTCGAAAAGTAGCAGAAAAATATATTGATCATGAACCATGGTTTGGTATAGAACAGGAATACACCTTTTTCACAGGCCGCCAGCCTCTTGGTTGGCCTGATGGAGGATATCCTGCACCACAGGGACCTTTTTATTGCGGGGTAGGAGCTGATGAAGTATTTGGCAGAGAAATCGTTGAAGAACATATGGAAGCCTGTATGCAGGCTGGAATATTAATTTCAGGGATTAATGCAGAAGTCATGCCGGGACAATGGGAATTCCAGATTGGACCTTTGGGGCCATTGGATGTGGCTGATGAATTGTGGATCGCACGTTGGTTGTTATATCGAATCGGGGAAGATTTTGGTGTGAATGCCACCTTACATCCAAAACCGGTATCAGGAGACTGGAACGGAGCAGGTGCGCATACTAATTTCAGTACAAAGGCAATGCGTGAAGAGGGCGGAATTAAAGTCATAACGGATGCCTGTGAAAAATTAAAGAAAGGCCATAAACGCCATATTGGTGTGTATGGTGCACATAACGAAGAAAGACTCACCGGATTACACGAAACCTGCAGCATACATGAGTTCAGGTATGGTGTCAGCGACCGTGGGGCTTCTATCCGAATTCCCATGGCTACAGACAAAGCAGGAATGGGGTATCTGGAAGACCGCCGGCCTGCCGCTAATATGGACCCCTATCAGGTATGTATGGCATTGATCTCAACCGTTTGTGGAAACATGGGTAGTACTACAGAAGATGAAGTGGAAATGGATGCCGAAATGGTGAGTTAAAAGACTTTCCTTCCTCCTCCATAAAGGGATGCGTTACTTGATTTGACAAAATCCCTTTGGTATATAAAGATCCCGGGGTTTGGGCCTTCGGGATCTTTATTTTTACAACTCATTTCAAAGTATCAATCCAGATTTTTATTTCGTCCCGAATATTTCTAAATGCTGCCAGGATTTGTTCTGGTGAGCCTGTCACCAAGGCAGGGTCTTCAAAGGATTTATGCAATATCTGCAAATACTTTCCGGTAAAAACCGGGCAGCTTTCTTTGGCTTTATTACAGACTGTTGCAACAAGTTGAAAATCTTCACCGGCATATTCTTCAACAGACTGCGGAGTATGATCTGCAATGTCAATACCTGATTCTGCCATTACTTTTACAGCATTTGGATTGACTCCATCCTCCGGTTGTGTACCAGCACTGAAAGCCTGCCATCCTGCTTCTTGGGCAAATCCTTCTGCCATCTGTGATCGACAGGAGTTACCAGTGCATAAAAATAAAATTCGTCTATTTCTCAAATTGACCTCCAAAATTAAATTATATAATAAAACTTTCTCATTTCAAATATCATTGATTCTATTTAATATCTTCAGGTTAAATTTAACCATGAAGAAAACGGTTTTAGTATCAGCTTGTCTTCTGGGGAAAAAATGCCGCTATGACGGTGGACATTCCCATTTATTCGAATTAGATAATTCCGAAGTTGATTATTATCCTGTCTGCCCTGAAGAATCCGGAGGATTGACTACTCCTCGTCCTAAGGCAGAAATGCAAGGCAAGGCAGAGGATATTTTATCGGGGGAAGCGAAAATCTTAGATATAAATGGAAAGAATGTGAGCAGAAATTTTATTCAGGGGGCAAACACTTGCCTGGGTGCCGGTATGCAGGCGGGTGCGAATTTTGCTATATTAAAATCTAAAAGCCCTTCCTGCGGGGTTGGAGAAGTATATGATGGGAGCTTTAACGGTAAACTTAAAAAGGGAAATGGAATTTTTGCCCATCTTTGCAAAATTTCCGGCATGAAATGTATCTCCTCAGATGATATTTCAGAAATAAAAAAGACCATACAAAAACCAAAACAGTCTTAGTTTTTCCGTCCATTAAGGTAATTAAAATACGGATAATTCAACATCAGCATTGATATAATCATACTCATTCTGGTACTCGTGGCAATGGTGGTTTTCTTTGTGCAGGAAGTATTTCCTATGGAAGTAACCGCAATGGGAGCTATCGGCGTACTGCTCCTCTTTGATATTCTCAAATGGCAGGAAGCAATCAGTGGATTTTCAAACCCTGCAGTGATTACAATCGGTGCAATTTTTATCATGAGCAAAGCCTTGGTAAAAACCGGTTTCCTGGAGGTGTTTGCTGATTTCTTAGCGAAAAAAGGGGGGGATAGAAAATGGCTTACCATCTTTATTTTTCTTTTAACTGTGTCACTCATTTCAGGCTTTATCAACAATACTGCGGCAGTGGCTATCTTTATACCTCTTGCCATTGATTTGTGTCAGCGCTTTCATATAAGTCCTACAAAAATTTTGCTGCCACTTTCCTATGCTGCCATTTTCGGCGGTACTCTGACTTTAATTGGTACCTCCACAAACTTGGTGGTTTCCTCTATCATGGTGGATATGGATATGGAACCTTTTTCTATGTTTGAATTTACCAAATTGGGTCTAATCTTCATGGTACTTGGAACGGTTTATAACCTTATCATTACCAAATTATTCCTACCATCAAGGTCTATTATTTCTTCTCTTACCAGAAAGTACCATTTAGGTAGTTTTTTAACAGAATTTAAAGTGAGTGGGGACTCTCCTCTTATTGGTCACACCTATCCTGAAATGGAAATTTCCAGGAAATATAATCTGCAGGTGTATAAGATTATCCGGGATTCTCAGAATATCCGTTTTAATCTACAAAATGTAATGATTCAGGAGGGGGATATTTTTCTTGTACAAATCAATGTAAAGGAAATGCTAAAGTTCAAAGATGAAATGAAGGTGCTTCTGTTATCAGATGTGAAAATGAATCAGACAGAGCTGACAGGAAAACATCATGTTATAGTGGAAGGGATCGTTTCTCAGCAATCAGCTCTCATTGGAAAAACATTGCAGGATTTTAATTTTCGAAGCAGATTTGGTTCCTTCGTATTAGCAGTTAAAAGACAACGAGAACTGCTTCGTGAGAAGATTGCCCATATTCGTCTGAAATTTTCCGACACTCTACTCATTATGGTTCCCAAGGAACGATTAGATTTTCTACGGAGTTCTAACGACCTCATTATTCTTGAAGAGTTGGATATTCATTTACGCTATGAACGGTTTTGGTATTTTTCAATTTTAGTCATTCCTGTGGTCATGTTATTAGCTACCTTTGGGGTTGTACCCATTGTGAAAGGGGCGGTTTTAGGGGCAATCCTCCTTTTGGTGATGCGGTCATTATCTATACAGGACGCCTATGAATCTATATCATGGTCCGTCATTTTTTTAATAGCTGCCCTCATTCCCATGGGAACGGCCATACAGTCCACACAATTAGATAAATTGCTGGGTAATTTGATTATTGCCTTAGGCGGCTTTATTGGCGGAGTTGAGAATGTAAATCCCACTATTATTCTGACGGTGTTGTATGGGGTAACCTTTATTCTATCCGCATTTATTTCAAATGCGGCTGTTGCTGTGATGATTACTCCCATCGGAATTATGCTGGCATCCTTAATTGGTGTTGATGCCAGGCCTTTCTTAGTGGCCATCTGTTTTGGTGCATCCTGCAGCTTTATGACACCTATGGGATATCAAACCAATATGATGGTTTTTGGTCCGGGGCAGTACCGCTTAAAAGATTTTTTCCAAATGGGGATCCCCTTAACTATAATATTTTGGGTTTCAGCCGTAATTTTTATTCCCCGTTTCTGGCCATTTTAATCGGATGATCAATGCTTAAGTTTATATTAATTATTTTAGACGGATTCGGGATTCGAAAAGAATCCCAAGGAAATGCAGTGGCATTAGCCAAAACACCTGAATTAGATGATTTGTTGGCAAATCATCCCGTTGCCTCAATTCAAACTTCAGGAAAATTTGTCGGACTTCCTCCCGGAGTCATGGGAAACTCGGAAGTGGGGCACATGAATATGGGTGCAGGACGAATTGTCAAACAAGATTTGGTTCGTATTAACGAGGCTATTGAGAACCATACTCTTGCACAAAATACACAATTATTAGCACTGATGCAGCATGTTAAGGAGAATAACTCCACCCTGCATATTATGGGACTTCTTAGTGATGGTGGGGTGCACAGCCATATTGATCATTTAAAATATATTATTGATACTGCCTCTAAACATTCGGTAGAAAAGTTAGTGGTACATGTAATTACTGACGGCAGAGATACAGCTCCAGACAGTGGACTTGGGTATGTGACCAGTCTTGAAAACCATCTGCAAAATTATGATGGATATATCATCGGCAGTGTATGCGGAAGATATTATGCTATGGATAGAGATTCCCGTTGGGATCGCATTGAAAAAGCCTATCGAATGTATATTTTTAATGAAGGAAATAAGCATCAATCAGCGGCAGAGGCAGTTGAGGATTCCTATACCAATCAAATAACTGATGAATTTATTCTACCGGCAATAATTGGGGACGGTTCTCCTCTTCAGGATAAGGACGGGGTACTCACCCTGAATTTCAGAGCGGATAGAATGCGTCAGATAACCACTGCTATTAATGAAAAAGATTTCCCTCATTTTGATACTAAACTATTAGAATTAAAGTTTACTTGTATGACGCAATATCAGGAAAACTTTACTTATCCTGTACTAATTGGTCCTGAAAAAATTGACAGGATATTTCCCCAAATTTTGGCGGAAAATAAATATCGGCAACTGCGAATTGCAGAAACAGAAAAATATGCTCATGTGACTTATTTTTTTAACGGAGGTGAAGAAAAAACTTATCCAGGGGAAGAGAGAATACTGATTCCCTCACCCAAGGTTGCTACTTATGATTTGCAGCCTGAGATGAGTGCCCCTGAAGTGACAGAAAAAGTTTTAGCTGCAATAATCTCAGACCAGTTCGAAGCCATTATAATGAATTTTGCTAATCCCGATATGGTTGGGCATACAGGAAATTTGCAGGCGGGAGTAAAAGCAATAGAAGTTATTGATGATTGTGTGGGAAAAATAAGATCAGCAGTATTTCCCGGTGGTGCAGCCCTGTTTCTCACTGCTGACCATGGCAATTTAGAAATGATGGTTGACCCGGAAACTGGGAAGACTCATACTGCACATACCACCTTACCGGTACCTCTTATTATGGAAAGTAGAAATGGAAATCATCAACTCGAAAAAGAAGGGAAGTTGGCTGACATCGCTCCCACCATTTTAGACTATCTCAAAATACCTGTTCCTGCAGAAATGACAGGGAACAGTCTGTTGCGTTCATCTGGTGCTTAACGGTTCATATATTGTTGGACTCCTTTTGTTAGCAGGATTACTGAAAGGGCAGAATTTTATATACGATCCTGAAGATTGGTATCTTATTACATATCCCGGAAATATTACCGCATTTTCAGAAGACCATTTTAAAGTTTATTTTGCCTCTCAGAATGGGATTTATTCCTTTGATAAAGTGAATGAAGATATTCACTATGACTATGAACTATCCTTACCTTTTCAAAAGAGGGAAATCAGACATTTTTATATAGATCACTATCGCGATTTTCAATGGGTAGTTACCTCTGATGCTGTCAGTTATAAAGCAGCAGTTAGCTTTCAATGGAGAGAAATGTCTCTGCATAATTCCGGAATCTTTTCCCCATATGAAATTGACGATTTAGGTGCTTCACCTGATTTTATTTGGTTTAGAAATGGGGACAATTATATTCCCTTTGACCCCTATAACGCCCAGCCTGCATTATGGAAAGAAGCTGAATTAGAGAATAATCAGATTAAATGGGGAAATTCCTACTTTGGGTTTTCAGGGGAACGAATTGATTTGTTTTGGTATAGTATGGAGGAAGAGTGGGATATCAGTCTGGGGCAGCTTATGCCCAATGGGAAATGGGGACATGTTATTTCCAATGCCGACGGTGTGAAAATTATTCCCACCGTATCATTTGAGGACAGAGAAGGAAATATATGGATTGGTACGGATAATGGCTTGATCATTAAAGGGGGAAAATATTCTTCCAGGCTAAAGCTGATTCCTTTCTCTGTGGGCATGCCGCACATAACTCATTCTCATGGTGATAAATTGGGAAATACCTGGTTTGCTGATAGTGAATTTAGACGACTTGGAGAGTTTTACCCTGTGGAGAAAGGGGCATTTTCTACCCCTTCACTCTTCCTTAGCCGTTGGGAGGAGTCTGAAAATCGTTGGACGCATTACTATACCAGTGAATCAGAATTTATCAGATCCAGAGGAATCAATGCACTGCACAGCATAGGGAGTGAATTATATTTGGGAACGATGTACGGGCTTCTCACTTTGGACATTTTCGAAAGGGATTGGAATCTGGTCTCCACTGCCACAGGACTTTCAGATGAAGCTGTCTGGGATATTATCGAATATGATGAATCCCTTTATCTGGCTACAGCAAGGGGAATTAATGAAATTTCAATTAAGGACGCTAAGATCATTCCTGTTGAAAACTCGGGGTACGCAACCCTCACAAACCAAAACATTTTTGATTTAGAAATGGATTCTACCCATTTATATATCGCTGCAGAATCTGGAGTTTATATCATGGATTGGGAGGAGGAAGAATTATCCTTAATTTCAAATCGTGTATTTACAACAATTTCCCTTGAAGAAGAAGGGATATCAGGCAATGACGGTCAATTGGTTCTGCTTAAAAATGGTAGTGAATATCTTATAAAACACCAGATTACTGCCTATACTTTTTGTGATAATTTTTTATGGAGTTCTTTAGGTAATCAGATAACATTGACGGATACAATAACCAACCAAAGCTGGGAGTATGGAGAAAAAGACGGTATACCGGGTAAAACAATTTATGATATCCAATGTGATGAAAGCTGGGTACAATTTTTATCTGATGAGGGGGTTATTTATTATAACTGGGAAAAGTACCATGAAAATTAAGAGGATATATATCCTCATTTTTTTGTTGCTGATTTCCTGTGCTGGTATAAGAAAAAACAATACCACCAGGGAATATCCAAAAACAAAGGTAAATATTCAATATCAATATTGGCATACACAAAATGATAGTCTAAACCTATATTCTGCTATTGAAATTCCCCTTAACCGCCTTGTATTTCAAAAGGAAAAGAACTATTTTTTCAGTAAGATAAATTTTACGGTTGTCATCTCGAAAGGAGAAGATAATATTCAGGTTTTTCGCCAGTCTTGGAGTGAAAAAATAATAGAATCCTACTATCATGATACTAGGAATAGAGATCATATTTTCAGAACAGATTTAAATATTCCTTTGTTGCCAGGTGAGTATCATTATTTTTTGAATATTCAGGATATAGACAGCAGAGAGAACTTTCAACAGACTTTGGCAATTACTCTTAAGGAAGTAGAATTTATAGGCACAGCACTTCCATTTACCAAGGAGAAAAATGGTGTATATAAACTCTTAGAACCGGAGCAGGAAAATTTAGATACTTTATACCTGCGCTGTCAGTTGAATCTAAGTGACTCTACTGAAAATGAGGTTGATTATAAAATTTCCACTATGGATTCAGCAGTTGATTCCGGGACTGTAACCATACCACTAAAAAGCCCGTTTAATTTGTATTATATCCCGATTCCTTTTGGTTATGAAGAAAATGACCACTACCAAATTGAAATATTTTATCTCACTGATAAGGTGAAAACGGAATTTAATTATGGTACACAGAATCGAAAATATTGGACTTCTGATATTAAAGAAATAGTGGGAGTAATGCATTATATTTTACCTACTTATTCAGAGTACAAAGCATTGAAAGAACTGGATAAAAAAGAACAATGGAAAAAAGTGGAAGCCTACTGGAAAGAGAAAGACCCTACTCCGGATACACCTGATAATCCCTTATTGGAAGAATTGAACAACAGAGTCCGGTATGTAAATAAACATTTTTCTGTACTTATGCAGGGCTGGAGGTCAGACAGAGGGCGTATCTATATAATTTATGGGGAACCACATTTTATAGATGAAGGATATCAGAACGAAATGGGGTACCAATTTCAAAAATGGATATATCCAAACGGGAAAGAATTTATATTTATTGACAGAACCATGTCTGGAGATTTCACTTTGTATAAAGAGAGGTTTTAAACCGAGCTTGTGAAAAATCCACCTTTAACAAATACCACAGTTAAGAGCGTTAAAAAGTTTTCTTACTCTCAATTAAATACCTTTAAGACCTGTCCTCAGCAGTATAAAATCATGTATGTTGACGGCGTAAGGAAACCTCATGAAAGTATAGAAGCCTTTATGGGTAAAAGAGTACATGAAGTTTTAGAATGGGTATATGAAAAGGAAAACCGCAGCAAATCCTTCCTGACTTTTGACAGCTTATGTAACACCTATGATGAGTTATGGGTGCAAAACTGGCATAAAAATATTTACATTGCAGATTATAAGAATCCTTCAGATTTTTATTATTCTATTGGGAAACGCTGTCTTTCAAATTATTACAATATATATGGTCCTGCCTTTAATGAACCCGTCGCAGAAACGGAAGTTGAGCTTCAATTTGCAATTGAAAATCACCCTTTCAGGGGAATCATTGACAGATTGGATAACCCTGAAAAAGGGAAATGGATAGTCCATGATTATAAAACCAGCAAAAGGGAAAAAACCCAGCGGCAGGCTTTTAATGATCTGCAATTAGGTCTATATTATTTGGCTGTTGAACAGAATTACGAGGAGATTAAAGAAATTACTTTATGCTGGCATTTTTTGCGAACGGGGAATGAGGTATGTATTACCCACACTAAGGAAAAAATTGAACAGATTTATAATAAACTTTTGAAACTGGTAAACAAAATAAATATTGCAAAAATAGATGAAAATAATTTTATTCCTAAGGAGTCAATTTTGTGTAACTGGTGCTATCTGTGGGAGGAATGTTCAGCAAAATTGGGCAGCAACCTGGTAGTGCGAGCAACTTAGGTCAAAACATTTCTTCAAAAATTTTATCATATACTTTAGATTGAATGTTCCAGTCAAAGGAAGCCGCAATTTTAGAAAGAGATTTCCTCTTTCCCTTAGTAAAAGATTGAATCATTTTTTCTAATTTCAATTCAAGCTCAGCATAGTCATTGTAGAAAATATCCGGGTTTTTCTTTTTATTAAATAATTCAGGATAAGTTAGCCGTTGAGGGAGGAGTGGAAGAGTATTACAATAGACTGCTTCCATGATGCTGGCACCAAAAAAATCCTGATTTGAGGTAACCGGTAATATATTCGCTTTCCATAGCCAGGAGGCATATTCTTCAAATGAATCAGTAAATCCAAATTGAACAATTTGATTATTCAACTTTTCACGGGCAATTGTAAAGCAAGGCATTTCCTGTTGAAACCCCTCACCCAAAACGGCTAATTTAAACTCAAGTCCCTTTTCAGATAATCGGTGCAGAGTCTCAAAAAACACCTCTGGATTCTTATCATGTTCCCAGCGGTGGTTCCACAATAATAGAGGAGAAGTTTCACTCTCATTGATAGTTCGGTGGGAATAAAATTGCTTCAGATCTAATCCCAAATGGAGGACAGTACTTTGTTGCTGTATTTTTTCAATATTTTGCATTTCCCGATAATCAGGGAATTGCCGGAGAAAATTCTCCAGACCATCAAAAAAAGAGTCCAGATGAAACTGGGAGTTGAAAAAGACATGATCAGCACAGAGGACCGTACTATAATTGATAAATCCGTAATGTTTATCCCGTTTTAGCTCTACATCTTCATCATTCGGGGACCAGGGATAAGTGAACTGGTTTTCGTGAAAATAAACGACTACAGGGCAAGTCGGTTTTACCAGGGAAAGAAACACAGGTAGGTTAAGCATATCCGTTGCCAGAATTAAATCAGGTTGCAAGTCAAGTTTGTGGTAACGTTTAGCTAAAGTGACTGCCCCGCCATGCATGCGCCATTTCCAGAAACGACCCGGCAGGCTGAGGATTTCTACTGCATGCTCACTGTGTTGTGCATAGCCCTCCGCCCAGGCTGTATGAGAGCCAGTAAAGAAAGGCTCAATAATAATGATTTTCAAATTTTGCTCATATCAGGGGAGATTAAATTAACCACAGATAGACACCGATAAACACGGAAATGTGATAAAGAAAATTAAACCCAGCCTATTCCATAGAATGCGGGGAAATGATTATGAACAGGAATTAATCAAAGAAACCACACTGGCATACCCGTCACCGCTAATTTTTGATGGCAGGTGGAAATGACAACCGAATGGGAATTATTACTCCTAAAGAACACAGATTCACTGTGAGGAAAAATACCACCACATCCATGTACACTTTGAGAATTGATTTTTTGAACCTGACATCTAAAATAAGTTAGAATAAACCAGTCACGGAAATAGTCTCGGTACAACCCGGTAAGCAATTGAAGCAATAATTGTTAATTTTAAATATTTCACTAAATAGTGAAACACCTTTTGGTGAAATTCAATTTCTATTCAGAATAGTTTTCCGTGTTTAATTTAGCTATTGTTTGATGGCAGTGAAATAATGTATATTTAATGTAGATACAGTATTAAGGAACTAATATGGAAGTAAAAATTCAAAAATGGGGAAATAGTCTTGCATTACGTATCCCCAGAGCATTTAGTAAAGAAACAAAAATTGAGGATGGGTCTGTTATTGAGATGACTTTGAAAAAAGGAAAATTAATTATTGAACCTCGGGAATATCATTTATCCGAAATGCTGAATGATATTGACGAAACCAATACCCATACAGAAATTGATTTTGGAAGATCAAGAAAGGAATTACTATAATGTCACCGAGGTATGTGCCGGAAAGGGGGGATCTGGTCTGGCTTAATTTTACTCCTCAATCTGGACATGAGCAGGCTGGCAAAAGACCAGCAATTGTCCTGTCTCCAAAAGCATATAATCAAAAAGTTGGACTTGCTTTATTTTGCCCTATTACCAGCAAAATTAAAGGATATCCCTTTGAGGTACAGCTTTCCACCACATCAAAGGTAAAGGGGGTGATTTTAGCAGATCAGATTAAGAGTTTAGATTGGAAAAATAGACAGGCTGCTTTTATTCAAAAAGCTGATGTAAAGTCTATTCGTGAATGTTTGAAAAAAGTAGCGGTTCTATTATAAGAGTGACTTTTATTCTAACCACAAATGAACCCCGCCAATCTGTTCAAAATATGTCCACTGGGGAGCGGGCAGGAATTGCACCAGAAATTATTGAGATATTTGAAAGATGTTATTAAAAAATTGGGTAGAAAATGAATAGTTTAAAGGTACATTCAAATATCCAATTTTCAATTTTAAGTATCACTAACCACTAATTTCTGCTCCTTTACCGCATCATTATCCAACTTTTCTTTATGATCAGTCAACCGCTTCTGAATGCCGTTAATATCGTAGTTTGAAATAACAAGTAAATCCCCATCTTTGGCACGATCTAATGCAAATTGGACTGCCTCATGCTCATCTAAAATAGTGGTAATATTGTCTGCAGCCATGCCGTGTTTAATGAGAAATTTCTCCAATGTAGAAGAAATATATCCGTCTTCCATGCCACGCTGATACCCTTCAAAGAGAATGACCTCATCGTAAGTTTCTGCTGCAGTTTTAGCCACAGATTCAAAATCTTCCATCTGGCGGTCACCAGGAAGGCAGAGGGTAGCTACCGTTCTGTCTGCATTCATGGAGTTCACAAATTCACTCAGTCCTTCATATCCTGCAACATTATGTGCAAAATCAACCACGACTTTGTATTTCCCCATATCCATCATGGTAAGTCGTCCAGGTGTTTGTGCAAACGAGGGGAAGAATGTCGTCAGGGCAGCAGTTATATTTTCGTTTTTCACACCCAGGCTGATTGCTGCTCCAATAGCTGCCATTACATTGTAGATATTAAATTTGGCCTTACCGTCAAAGGTAATTGGTACATCCTTCGCTTCTACTAATGGATATTTCCATTTACCCTTCATAACACAGAATTCACCATTTTCAAAAATCACCGCCTGTCCTCCCGTACGGAGATGTTCCTTAATAACCGGATTCTTCAGACCCTCAAAGCTGAAGAAAATAACACCACCCTTGGTATTGTCGGCCATATCTGCAACCCGCTCATCATCAGCATTTAATACCGCATGGCCCTCCGGTTTCACTGTTTCAGGAATCACGCCCTTAACCCGTGCCATTTTATCCAGGTCATCAATGTAATTGAGCCCCAAGTGGTCTGCGGATACATTGGTTACAATGCCTACATCACAGTGACGGAATCCCAGTCCCGCACGGAGTAAACCACCGCGGGCACATTCCAGTACAGCCATGTCCACCGTAGGGTCAGTCAATACCATTTTATGAGACATGGGGCCAGTCATATCTCCTTCATACACCAGCCGGTTCTTGATATAGACACCTTCGGTGGTGCACATCCCCACGGTATGACCGGTAAATTTCATTATATGGTTCATCAATCGGGTAGTGGTAGTCTTCCCATTGGTACCGGTAATGGCAATAATGGGAATGGTGCAGGTTGATCCGGGAGGGAAGAGCATATCAATCACCGGTTCTGCTACATTGCGCGCCAGTCCCTTGGTAGGTTGGAGGTGCATTCTAAATCCGGGAGCTGCGTTCAACTCAACGATGCCTCCTCCATTTTCAGAAATGGGGGAAGTAATGTCAGGGGCTACGATATCCACACCACCGATATCCAATCCTACTATTTGAATGGCACGTTCTGCAATATGCACATTGGCAGGATGGACAGAATCCAGCACATCAATGGCTGTACCACCGGTGGATAGATTCGCAGTAGTTTTCAGGTATAGCACTTCACCTTCAGGAAGAACGGTTTTAAGTTTATACCCTGCATCTGAAATGAGGCGTTTAGTCTGGTGATCTACTTCAATTTCAGTGAGAATATTTTCGTGACCATAACCCCGCAGCGGATTTTCATTTTCTTCATCAATAAGCTGTTGAATATTTAATTTTCCATCACCGGTAATATGGGCGGGGATGCGTTTTGCCGCCGCCACCAGTTTTCCGTTAATTACCAGGAGACGGAAATCAAATCCTTTTAGCATTTGCTCCAAAATTACATATCCATTTTTGGATTGAGCTTTTGCAGCTTCCCAGGCATCTTTAAACAGATTGTCATTGTCAACGCCAACAGTAATCCCTCTACCATGGTTTCCGTCAGATGGCTTTACAACTAAGGGATAACCAATTCTCTCAACGGCATTTTTCGCTGTCTCAAAATATCTGGTTTCAATGCCTTTGGGGACGGGAATACCATGGTTTTCAAGCATTTCTTTAGTGTCCCATTTATCGCAGGCAAAATCCACAGCCAGACTAGATGTCTCTCCGGTCATAGTTGCTCTGATACGCTTTTGATTGGTACCGTAACCCAATTGTACCAGAGAGCCACGGTTCAAGCGTGTAAATGGAATGCCGCGGGAAACAGCCTCATCTACAATAGAAGAGGTACTGGGACCCAGTTTATAGCGTTCACGAAGTTCCTTCAGTTCCTGGATGATGGCATCCATATCGTAGGCATCTCCCCGTATCAACTTTTCACAGAGGTCCACGGATAATTCACCTGCACGTCTGCCTACTTCCGATACGATGTAGGAATATACTACGTGGTAAATTCCTGTTTCGCCTGTTTCTCTGGTACGGCCAAATCCCGTATCCATACCTGCTAATGTTTGGAGCTCCAATGCTACATGTTCCACCACATGGCCCATCCAGGTACCTTCTTCAACACGCTGGAAAAATCCTCCTGCCTTGCCAATGCTGCAGCGATGTTCGTAGATGGTTGGCAGCGCGGTAGTGAATCGCTCATGAAAGCCATCAATTTTATTGGTGGGAAGTTCTTCCAATTCTCCTATATCCAACAGCATTTGAACACAGGGGCGCAGACTCCAGTAATTTGGACCGGAGAGAGTTCTGAATTGAAGTATTTTCATTTTATCTTTCATGCAGTCTCCATTGCTAACAGTTCAATAGAATCTATATCAGATTTCAATAAGGGGGTGCGTTTTTCCAGGTCATATCCATACCCTGGGGTAATCACATTCATATTCATTCCAAAAATAGGGATGGCATCCTGAGCGCTGCCTTCTGTATAACCCGTATGAGTAATGCTGTCGCCATTGAGAATCGTAGCTGAATTATTTCCCCATACTCTGCAAAAGCGGTCTTCAGTAATTTCCAGTGCTGTATCTTCATCAATGCCTAAGCCAATAAATTGGGGATTAGAACTAACGGCACTTGCCAATCTGTAGAGGCGGTTGCGTTCCCGAAAATGCTGATCTATGATGCAGCCTCGTATTAAAGCCAGACCTCCTGTAAGTTTCACCAAATTCCGGCGGGGATTATATCCTCCTCTCCCTCCTGCAACCATGAGGCCGCTGGCAATACTTGCCCCTGCACTTGTACCGCCATAGAGGAGCCCCTCATTTACTCTTTGAACCAGAGAATCATAAAGAGCGGTGCCTCCTAATATTCCTGCAAGTTTCACCTGATTGCCTCCCGTAATAAAAACGGCACCTGCTTTTTCCAATGCCTGCACTTTTTCCGGATCATTGCAGTCTCTCCTGTCTGAAAGAGGAAAATGGATAATGTCAGAACAGCCAAGACGATTAAAAATTTCAATATACATTGCCCCCACTTCTTCTGGGATTTTAGATGCTCCGGTAATCAGTAAAAGGGGACCATCTTTTTGGTTGAAGCGTTTGCAGAATTCACTGAGCAGTAAGGGTTTCTGTCCTTTGTCCTCATTGCCTCCAATAAGGAAAAGTTGTTTCTTTTTCAATTTATCTCCAATTTTAAAATTCAGGTGAAAATTCGGGGCGGTAAATATACAAGGAGAATTTGATGGATTTTAATGAATAAATTTCGAATAAAATAATAATCCAATTTTCCCACGGATAATTCATATAGGGGAAAGGTTGCTATGCCTGTTGGGAATCGTGGTTTATCCTCAACGAAAATTATTCGTAAGTATCAGGCAAATGCCGTATGTATGTGAAGGTATGCCAATTGTGAATTAGGGTGGATATATAAGTCCGCCCCTACGAGTTTGTTTTATGGAAATTGGAAACCTTTTCAGTAGAGGTGAGGTTTCCTCGCCTATTGGGAATCGGGAAGGGTGACCCTTCCCCAACGAATAAAATTTGTGTTCATTCGTGTAAATTCGTGGTTAATTCCCCAATATCATACTCACAACCATTACCACATCCAGCACATTTATTGATCCATCACCGTTGAGGTCACCGCAGGGGCAGTCCGCATCTTCTAATATGCAGCTTACAATGGCAACAATATCTAGAACATCAATGCTGGTGTCACAGTTGTAGTCACCAGGGGAGCAGCAGTCCTCTAATTCTTCGCATCCTGGTGTGTTTGGGGGACAATCACCACCATCACAATCATAACAAGTTAAATCAGCATATTCTCCAGCACTTGGTCCACAATCGGCGATCCCATCTCCTATCCAAGACTCCAAACGACATTCCTCATTATTGTAACAATCTTCTACAAACCCTTCCTCACATAGTTCGGTACAATAAGATTCATTTCCGGCACAATCACCATCAGGACAGGTAATAAGACCTTGGTCTTCGCAGAGTGTAGAATCATCACATTCACCTGTATAAGCAATATTTGTAAAAAAGAAATCAGCATGACATTCGTTTGCAATAGTTTCATTATTACAGCTGCAAACCGGGTCATAGTCATATCCGCATTCTCCATAATGCCATAATACACATGTGCCGGTATCATCGGTAGTACTACAGTTATCATAATCGGACTTACAATAAAAATATTCAGGACAGTCATTCCATTCTGTACAGGGTATTACATGCAATTCCTTATCTGACCAAAAGTAACTTTCAGTACCAAATTCATTTATTACCACTCCAGCATAAATACCATTTTCGCCCCAATCCTGAATCTGGATTTCACCCTCTGTAAGCGGATCGTAATCTATCCACCAATCCTGACCATTACCTATGTGTCCATTCGTTGTTTTATTGTAACTGATAAATTCAGGAATAGAACCATCTAAAGTAAGCATTTTTAAATTATATGATATTGCTCCTTCAAAAAATCCATATGTTGCCATCACATGAATAGTATCTCCCATCCCCTCATAAAACCAATCTGCATCATTATAGAATTCATTTGCATCATCTTGAGTAATGGTTGAACTAGTGTAATTTGTTACACAGACTGCATCAGGACAAAGTTCTCCGCAATCTTCAGGGCAGTTTTCGTAAGATTCATCTATATCACAATATTCATCACCGCAATAGGGTTCTTCGCCAGTACAGCCTGGGTCATTTTCTGGGCAGTCGCCACCATCACAGTCGTAGCAGGTGAGGTCACAGCCATAGGCTTGGTCAGAGCAGTCGGCATAGCCATCACCAATCCATGATTCAGGGCAGCAGTCATCATCGGCACAGTCAGCAACATCACCTTCAGCGCATGAACCTGGGGGTAAGCAATCATCAGGGCAGGTTTCGTAGGTTTCATCACCTGAGCAGAATCCATCGCCACAAACTGGATTTCCATCACCGGGACAAATACATCCTTCACAATCCCAATTGTATATTGATTCCAACTCATTACAAGTCAGACCATATTCATACCAAGCAGTATCACAGCAATCAGTACCGGGGTAACCCCCTGTATATGGACAATAATCACAGTTATTATATTCCTCTTCTTCACAATCTTCAGGGCAGGTTTCGTAAGATTCATCTATATCACAATATCCATCTCCACAATAGGGGTCTTCACCAGTACACCCTGGGTCATTTTCTGGGCAGTCCCCACCATCACAATCGTAGCAGGTGAGGTCACATCCCCACACTTAGTCAGTGCAGTCAGCATAATCATCACCAATCCAGATTTCAGGGCAGCAATCATCATCGGCACAGTCTTCTACATAACCTTCATCACAGTGGTCATTCCGAGTTTCCTTCTTCATAACCCGCTCCGGGCGGATATGCCGTTGAAGTGTAACTTTTTTGAGGGGCTTTTGTATAATTCCCCTGGGCTTGGGCTTCATGGGGTTTAATGGCTTTTGGCTGAAAGCAGCATTTGTAAGGAAGATTGAAGATGTAAGAAATAAGATTGTTAAAAGTTTGGATTTCATATTAAGACTCCATAATTAATTTCAATAGGGAAGGTTGCCTTGCCCGTTGGGAATCGGAAGAGTAACCCATCCCCTACGGATAAAATCTTTGTTAATTCAGGGATCATAACTTATCCTTATTCATATCACAGTCCGCAATACCGAAAGTGACCCCTGAATGTATAGCAAATAATAGTAAAAAGTACTTTTTCATAATAATTTTCGATTCTTATTGAATTAGGAGATAATTTACGGAAAATATGGGTGGAGGTACAAAGAGAAAAGATGTGATTAACATGACAAGTAATAGACCTTATCCCCAGTTTATAGAATTAAGGAAGCCCTTA
>CAZKEL010000031.1:0-28655 GCA_964551815.1 uncultured bacterium | reverse complement strand
TCTGCTACGGCGGTGATTTTGTTTGAACGGCTAAGGCAGTTTAGCTCCTGAATTCGTCTTTTCTAAGTTTGTATTAATGGTCACTTGTCAATCGTAACGTAGTTTAGATTGATTGTTCATTGGCTTGCCCATCGTCCAACTACACTAAAGTTACGTTGGATAAATAGCCTTGATGTAGATGGGTCAAACATTTTCAAGACATTGTGCAATCCCCGAACCCAAGAATTCAAAAAATCTACCATTTTATTTTAATCTACACTATATGTACAGATTTAGTACATCCGTCGTGACAGGAGGAGGGATAAGTTTAGAGAGTTGAAAAAAACAATAACCCAATCTTAGGAGGATTAGAAAATGAAGATTATATTAACTCTCGTATTGCTTTGTACAAGTCTGTTTAGTGAAAACACTTCCCTGCGGTTCACAGAGGGAAACTACGCTCGCCTACCCGTTATAACCGAGATTCAGAATGCGGAGGAAGTAACGATGGAAGTCTGGTATTATGAAGAAAGTGCATCTGGTGAAGAAAATATTATTGGTAACGAATGGTTTGGCGGCAATTTTGAATTTTATAGAGACAGTGACGGTACTATTGATTGGGGAGAAAATAACATACAGGCTTCCCCTCAGGGTTCAGGGCATTGGATGCATATTGCCGGAACATATTCAGCAGTTCAAGGAAGGAAATTGTTTATAGATGGGGTGTTGGTAGATTCTTGTAATGATTGCCCACTTGAAGGAGGACAATATTCCGGAAGTGAATCTATGTACGATGGAATATGGTTAGGCACCCATGATGAATTAACCATTAACCGCCATACCTGGGGGGGGTGAAACTTCTAATTCATCCCGATTAAATGGTTATGTAGATGAGCTTAGAATAAGCACCATTGTTCGATATACAGACAATTTTGAAGTGCCAAGTATTGAATTCCAGAATGACGAAAATACTGCCGGACTTTGGCATTTTAACAATAACCTCAATGATGAAAGTGGTAATGGTTATCACGGTGCGGGATTCGGTACCAGCTTTGCTTCAAATACGCCTGGGTTAACTGAAAGCATTTCAGGTTGCACTGACTCCGAAGCTAATAATTATAATCCTGATGCTACCTTTGATGATGGGAGTTGTGAGTATGTAGAACCAACAGACTATTCGTTAAGTTTTAATAGTAATAGAGTAGAAGTGCCCTCTTCAGAAAGCTTGAACTCTATTTCGAATACCATTTCAATTTATGGGAGAATAAATCCAGCTGGATTTGACGGTGCTCATCGTCGAATAATCAATAGGGGAGATTGTGCCGGAGGCAGCAGATACATTTTAGTAGTTAACCCACAGGGTAAATTGGAATTTGGAAATGGCAACGGAAATAAGGTGATATCTAATTCTCAATTAGCAATGAATGAATGGTCTGAAATTTTTGTTCACATGAATGAAGGAGAAGCAGAGTTATATATAAATGGTGCTTTTGAAGGATCTGCTACCATTGGAAATCTATCCTATAATTCCTCAGCACCTCTTTATATTGGTTCAGAATGTTCTACCTCATACTATGAGGGGTTAATAGATGAATTAGCAATATGGAATACTGCTGTAGATAACAATACCCCTGATTTTGACAATGGTCTTATCGCCCATTACACTTTTAATTCAGGTGAGGGAAATACTCTTTTAGACCATTCTGGCAATCAGAACCACGGTACCATTTACGGTGCTACTTGGGTAGAAAATGATTGCAGTTCAGAACTTGACATCTGCGGTGTCTGTGGTGGTGATAATTCCACCTGTCTGCCTGAGTCCACCGAGATGGCATTCTACTATTTCACTTCTATTACCTTAGATGGTGAAACTGTTCCCACCGGCAGTGAGATTATGGCAAAAAATGAAGTTTCCGGCAGAATAGTAGGTTATGGCCAATCTGAAAATGTAGGTGAGGGGAATACAGAAATAGTTGTTTACGGCGTAATGGGCAATGACTTAGATGCAGTCTTTGGAACTGAAGGATATTTGACAGGGGGAGACACACCTCAGTTCTATGTGAATGGTATCAAAGCCCATTACATTGCCGCCAATGGAGATGAGCTGCAATCTATTCCTGCCTTTGTTTCCCTGGAGCAATATACAGATCTTACTTTGAATTTAGTGGCAGATTGCAACGGTGATATGGGCGGCGCTGCCTCTGTTGATTATTGCGGGGACTGCTGGGGTGGAGATAGCGGAAATGAAGCATTAGTCAACGACCCTGATGCAGATGAGATCTGCGGTGAGAATGATAACTGCCCAGACACAGCCAATACCAATCAGGCAAATTATGACAACGATGAAATGGGAGATGCTTGTGACAGCGATGATGATAATGATGGTGAAATAGATGAGAATGACAGTGATCCTCTCAACGAGTTTGCCTGCCATGATGATGATGGCGATGGCTGTGATGAGTGTGCAGATGGTTCCTTAGGCGATAATAACGATGATGGAGAGGACAATGATGCAGACGGCTGGTGCAATGATGGCGATAACTGGCCTGATTGCTTCAACGAAGTGATAGATAGCGACCCCAATGATGAATGCGGTAACTGCAACGGCGATGGTTTTGCAGCCACCTGCATCGGCACTGATGATTGTGAGGATATGGACTGTCTTGGTAATTGTGGACAGTCTGCTTACATTGACGACTGCGGAGAATGTGATGATAATCCCAATACGGATTGCTATGATTTAAGCCTGGATTTACATGCAGGACCCAATCTCATTAGTTTCCCCGCCCTCCCTGAAGATACCAGTGTACCCTCAATCTTTGATGATAATGGCTGCATCGTCCTTGGCGTAATAGGTGAAGGTATAGGAGCTGTTTATCTTATGGGTAACTGGGTAGGTAGTCTGCAGTTCATTGAGCAGGATAGGGGCTACTGGGTGAAAGTATATGATGACTGCAATTTTACTTTAGAAGACTGTGAACCAGTTTCGTATGATAGTGATGGAGAAGTAGTCTATGAAATGCAGTTCGGACCAAACCTCATATCATACCCATTTCAGACCAGTCAAACGATTGAAAACGCTGTAGGACATGTTGAGGATAATATTTACGGCTTTATTGCTGAAGGAATTGCAGCTTTTAATTTGGATGGACAGTGGTACGGCAGTATGGAAGAATTTAAGAGTGGTCAAGGATATTGGCTTTTAGCGCTTAATGACTTTACCTTTTCTTTTAATGGAACAGAAGCAGGATTATCCAGAGATTTTCTGGCGAGTGCATTAACAGAGTTGCCTGATCAGTTTAAAGTGGAGCAGTCCACCCGGCAGGCATTTTACTTTGTGGAGGATATAGTGCTGCAAACTGTTGAATTAGATGAGGAAGATATACTCCTCTCCTATAGTGATGAAAATCTCATTGGTGCCAGATATTGGAATGGCAGTTATACAGATATTCCGGCAATGGGTGATGATAACTCTGAAACTACCCTAAATTTTGCTAAACAAGGTGATCAAATTCTTTTTAAACTCTTTGACGGAAGCACTGGGAACCTGGTTGAATTGGAAAGTGATGAGCCTGCATATTGGCAGGATTTTGGAATGACGATTGTTTCACTTTCAGAAAAAATCAATCTGCCTGAAACATTCAGCTTAGCAAAAGCCTACCCCAACCCTTTTAATCCGGTGACAACCCTCAATTACACCTTGCCGGTGGAGTCAAAAGTATTGGTGGCTGTGTATGATTTGTCAGGCAGGGAGGTCGCGCGGTTAATCGAGGATAGCAGGCATCCAGGACACCACCAATTGACCTGGGATGCTGCTGAATATTCCAGTGGAATTTATCTGCTTTATTTACAAGCAGGAGAATTTCAGGCAACCCAAAAACTGGTGTTAATGAAGTAAGTGGCGTTCAGAACTGACGTCTGGTGGATATTCATTGCCTGACCCCATCCCAGCCTTCCCCTCGATAGGGGAAGGAGCTAAAAATTCCCTCTCCTATAGAGGAGAGCCTGCCTGTGCGGGTTGCACCTGTCTGCCGTGCCATCGGCACAGGTAGACGCAGACAGGGGTCAGGGTGAGGTCAGAAAAAAGAGAACTGAAACTACCATGAGTTTCAAAAAGTTTAATTTCGTTTCAGAAGAGATTAAGGGCATTTGTCACATAGGTACCATTTTCCTGACCCCATCCCAGCCTTCCCCTCAAAAGGGGAAGGAGTAATTTGTCTCCTCTCCTCATCAGGAGAGAAGAGCCTACCAGTTTGGGTTCGCAGCTGTCTGCCGTGCCATCGGCACAGGTAGACGCAGACAGGGGTCAGCCTGCACTGAGAGAATCCGAAGTGGGTGAGGTCCAGAAAAAAGAGAATTGAATCTGAGATTAATTTCTACGGTATGGATGACATCTATTTCTACAATGTACAGGGAGGAAAGATGTCATCCTTTCATTATTCACATTACCGTACCCTACGGAAATATATATTTGTATAATAGAGGAGAGTGGTGTAATATATAGTACGGTAAATACGGAAATAAAATGGAAAGCTTACACCAGATAAAGCAAACATTAGATGGCTTCAGAGATAACAATATTCCTATTATTACTGTGAATAACAGCGAATGGATTACTCTTTTCAGGGATGAAATCCGCAATTCAATTGCGATTGAAGGGATTTTTACCAATCGGAATGAACTAAGGACAGTATTAGAGCAGGGCAGCCGTACATCAAATCAAAAGTCCGCTGCAATTTTAGGTTATTATGATGCTGCAAGTACCTTATATGAATATGCAGAAAATCAATATGAAACCGGTGAATTTAACTTACGCTTATCAGACCTGAAGCAAATTCATACTCTGCTCATGCGCTATGAACATCAATTAGGAACCTTTACAGGGAAATTAGGTGGGTTCAGAGATGAGAGGGTGACAGTTACAGAATCCACTTTTACTCCATTAAATCATCAATATCTGTCACAAGTTTTACCCGTTGTGGTTCAATGGCATAATGAGAACTTATGCAACCCCCAATTTGACCCCTTAACCTTGTATGCCGGCAGTCATATTCTTTTTGAGACCATCCATCCGTTCCGAGATGGTAATGGCAGAGTTGGTAGGATACTGCTCTCTTATCTGTTGATTGGCTCAGGTTACATTAATTTGGCAATAAAAGGCACACAAAAGCAGGACCGTGACAAATATTACCATGCCTTAGAGATTGGTGATGATGAAATTGAAAAGCTGCTGCGCAGAATTGAAAATGGAGAACCAGCAACAGTGAATCGCTTGAATAAGGCAGTGCATGAAAGCAAATTAGATGAATTGAAATTAATCATCCACAACAGCCTAAGCGCTTCCTTTAATCGAATTGAGAAAGGGAATATAACTACCGACAAAGATGCGTTTATTCCTTTACGGGAAGCAGCTCGGTTTTATAATTACTCACAGGATTATTTACGGCAATTAATCCATCTGGGAAAATTACCCGGCGAAAAACGAGGGAAACTATGGGTGGTAAGAGTAGGGGATATTGATGCGTATTCACAATCGGTTACTAAATAGATCTTACCCACAGGTACCATGGCATGGATGATATATTTTTGATTTTTGCAACAGATAGAAAGGTGTCATCCTTAACCTATTTATTTTCGTACCCTACGGTTTAACCTTTTTATTAAAACAAGGAGAAAGGTGATTTATTCAGTACGGAAAGTACGAAAAATACAAAAATTTAAACTAAAGGTTAACCTGTCCATATTGCATAATAATTGATAATATTTTACTTAATTATTGAACAAAAATAATTGAAGAACTATATAGTTATCCTATATTCAATTCTGTTTGGTTTAAGCATTCCCGCTGAAAACTATAACCCGGGTCTGCTCTTCACCGGCAGAGTTAACCATCAACCCAGAACCCAGCTTAACCTGTCTTCAAATGCCCCATTAGAATTACCAGATGATTACGCTCTCTCATTTGAAACCAGTTTTCATACCCATTGGCTCTTTGGGTATCTGTTTAATCTGGTACATGAAAATGGGTACCGCCTGAGTCTTACCAATCAATCCTGGGCAGCCAAAGACTCTGTGTATTTTCATATCATTGAAAATAGAAAAAATAAATTAATTAGTCTTCCATTGCCTTCAGGTGAGTTGCAGCCGACAAACTGGCAGACTTTTTCAATATCAATTTCAGCAACAAAACAAGAGATAACTCTTGCCATAGAAGGTAAGGACAAAAAGGTAAACATCTCAGATTTGCCGGGTGATGGGAGCTACTCATTAGTATTTGGCTTTGACCCTTTAATGGGGGATGTATGCCATACTGCTATTCGAAATATTGTTATTACCAGTGGATCTGATACCCTGCACTATTGGCCGTTAAATGAATTTTCAGGAGATATGGCCGCAAATCGTATAAATCCAAATTATCATGGAATGCAACAATGGGGAGAATGGCAGTCAATCAAACATTCTGGCTTTTCCAGGGAAAATTTCCTTCAACTAAATGGATTGTTCCAGTCATACGGAGAGAAAAATGGTGAGGCAATTTTATTAGTGAGTGATTCTTTAATGGTAGAGATTGATCCAATGTCTCATCAAACACGTACCTGGAATACACATTTAGATGTGCCTACTCATTCTATGATGTTTTATTATGATAAAGCTAAACAGCTCCTCTATCGCCAATATCGAGGCAGGAGTAATGTGTCCCGTTATAACATTAATAATGAATCCTGGAGTTTTTTAGATTCTTCTTCCTACAGTCCACATTATTATGGCACCCGTCAGTTTATGGATGAAAATAATCACCTTTACCTGATTGGCGGATATGGATGGTTTACCATTAAAGGGCATATCCAAAAGTACAATTTTCAGGGAGATAATTGGGATACACTGCAAGTAGAAGGGTTGGAGGATTATTATCGAATACCAATAGTAAATGTGTCAGGATTTTCAGATAGATTGCTCTATTTTGGGGGTGGACAGGGGAATAAGTCAGGTAAGCAGGAATTTGGATATCACTTGTATCATGATTTATGGAGTTTTGACCCATTAACTCTGACGGCAGAAAAAATATGGGAGTCCAATACCCTGTCAGATTCTATCCAATTCAAATGGCTGCAAATGGAAGCAGGGGGGCAGTCAGGAGTGATCATTACAACAACGCCTGTTTCCATTAGATCCCCTAAATTTTATCAAATTCAAAAATTTAATATTACTGACAGTACTTTGACGCCCTTAATTCAATTTCAAGGATATAAATATGATGGTATGATGTTTCATACATCTGCCAATCAATTAGTGTATTATAATATTGAACATGATTCGGTAAACTTCGTTACCCGGGTAAAATATTCTTCTATCAATTGGCCAGTTCTTAATCCACCCCAACTAATTAGAGAAAACGATTATATTTGGTATATTTTGGGCATTCTTGCTCTGGTATTCGTTATATATTTCTGGATTTTACTTTTTAATAAAAGGAATAAAGTACTCCACTCAAGGAAAGAAAAACCTTTCGTTATTCCCGTTGAAACCAGTAAAGAATTCCCGGAAATCCCCTGCTATATTCAGGTGTTTAATGAATTTAAAATAGTAATTGATGGAAGAGATATTGCCCATGAAAAAGGGTTCACCCTTCAAAACCGCCGTTTTCTTGCCTATTTAATACTGAAAGGATATCAACATAATCGTTGGATTTCTTTTGAAAAATTTAGTGCTGAGTTTTGGGAAGAGGGAGAAGCAAAAAAATTAACAAATCGCCGAACTACTTTATTGAGCCGAATTCGCCCATTTTTTAAATCTATTCCGGAACTCCCTTACTTATTAAAAGGAGAGAATATTTCATTTAACTGGAATCCAACATATTATGTTAATGATTTACATTTTATATGGCAAATCATTAAGAAGCATCAAAATGAAAAATCATTAGAAACAGCATTCATCGAAAACTACCGAAAAGTGGTTAAATTGATAGGAAGAGGGAATCTTTTAACTGGTATAAATGACCCCTGGGTTGAGCAGGAGAGAGAATTTTTAGTAGTTGCTATTCAAAAATTTTATCTCAAACTGGGGGAATTATATAGAGAAAATGGTAATAATGATGAATTAATTGAATTAGCAAAAAGTATGTTGGCAAAAGATCCTTACGATACGAATGCCATCCAATTTTTATGTGATGGATATGAGAAAACTGGTCAGAAAATTTTAGCTAAAAAAGAACGAGACAATTTTGTAGCCCGCTTTGAGTCAGAAATTGGTGAAAAACCGGAAATATAAAAAATGATACACCTTTTGAAGTTAGTTGTTAGCTACCGACCCAAATACAATGTCCCCTGACCCTTGACTGATGACCAATGACCCATCTACGCTAGGGCTTCGAAGGGCAAGCCAATTACAATTATAACTCAATAAACTAAGAACTACCACCATACTGCTCTCCGGCACTTATATTATCCTGCCATGAGTGTACACATTTCTAATGAACTTCTGCAGATTTTTAATCCGGTAAGTGGTGAGGAATTATCTACTATTCCCATTACTCCCCTTGAGGGATTAGAGTCTATTCTAAAGACAGCAAAAACGAAAGCGGAAGCGTATAATTTTAGTAGTTTTTTCCGGCGGCAGAAGCTGATTTCCCAATTCCGAAAAGAACTGGTAAAAAATATGGACGCTTTTGTGGATACTATCTGCAAAGAAACGGGAAAGAAAGAAGTGGAAGGATTAATGGAAGTCTTCATTTCTCTTGAACATCTCAGTTTTGCAGTGAAACATTTGTATGAAGCACTTGGTCCGCAAAAACGCCGCTCGGGGCTTCTCATTACCAAAAAAGCCTGGGTGGAATATGAAGCTATGGGGGTAGCAGGCATTATCTCACCTTGGAACTACCCCCTCATTTTGACGGTTTCACCTTTGGTAGAGGCATTACTTGCGGGGAATCCAGTGGTACTAAAACCCTCAGAACAAACTCCCTTAACTACAGAATTGTTAAAAAAAGTCTGGGATAAAGCAACAGGAGAGCCTGATTTATTTCAGGTGGTGTATGGGGCAGGGGAAACTGGCAGTGCTTTAGTATCATCCCCCTTGACGGATGTTATATGTTTCACAGGCAGCACAGCCATAGGGCGAAAAATTGCAGAGACTTGTGCTCCCATGTTCAAACCTGTCATTCTGGAATTAGGGGGTAAAGACCCCATGATTGTATTGGAAGATGCTTCCCTTAAACGCACCGTGCAGGCTGCAATTTGGGGGGGGATGAGCAATGCAGGACAAACCTGTATATCTGTGGAACGCATTTATGCACACGAGAACATTTATCCACAGCTGGTGGAAGATATGACCTCAATGCTTCAAAATGTGAAATGTGGTAAGGGGAAAACGGAAGTAGGTTCTATATCAGTAGAAGTGAGTTTGGAAAAAATCAAAAATCAAATTAAGGATGCCGAATCTAAGGGGAGGGTTATTCAGAATGGATCAACCTCAGAAGGGTGGTTTATTCCCCCTACTCTGGTGGTAAATCCATCTGCAGATTCGAAAATAATGCAGGAGGAAACATTTGGCCCCGTCATCACCATCCACCCCTTTAAATCAGATGAAGAAGTGGTACAATTAGCTAATGGAACAGGGTATGGACTCAGTGCTTCCATTTTTGGCAAGAATCGGAAACGAATCAAACAACTTTCCAGAAGGATAAAAGCCGGAGCTGTTTCCGTAAATGATGTACTCACCCATTACGGAATTGCTGATCTACCCTTCGGTGGGTACGGTTTGAGTGGAATTGGAAAAGTGCATGGTAAAGAGGGATTGAGAGCATTCAGCCGTCAAAAAGCATATATGCAGAACCGCCTTCAGCTTGGATCAGAATTATGGTGGTATGGTCAGGGGGACTTCTTCCGGGGAGCGCTCAGAAAATTAATTAAACTGTTTTATTCCTGAGCTGCTTTAGATTGGGAGAAGGACTAACTGTTTTTCCTGTATTAACCCGTCTTTATTATAATTCTCTTCAAGAATGAGGGAACCATTGGTGTCGTAAGTTTTCCAGATTCCTGTTCGCCTCATATTTTCGTATTGCCCGGTAAGTCTGATCTCCCCATTATCCCAATAGTAGATAATTTTACCGTGGACAACCCCATCCTTATAATGCTTAACGAGTTTCAGTCGGCCAGTTTTTTGATTAATTAATTTATAATATCCGTTCTTTTTAGGTTTTTTCAACATCAGTTTCAGTATGATTTAAGAATTAACTCCTCAGTCTCAACGAGAAAAACTTAAAGCCTCCTCGATAAAATACAGGTGATGTATATCACATTATTTTGATATTTCACCTTGAAATGATAAATTTTGGTTGTTTTTTGTTACAAATCAGCTTTTTTCTACTCTGAACCTACCACCAAGATAGTTACAATTACTAATTTTCCATACATTATAATTGGAATACCTCCTAAATTAAAGAAGCAAATCGTTCATTCAAAATAAGGGTTACTTATGAAATCCATGGTTTTACTTACTTTATTGGTATTGGTTTTTTCATGTGGAGGAGACTCTTCTACAGGTCCTTCAGGACCACGCTATCATTCCAATGAGGAAACTTTTCTCAATGAGCTTACTTCTCTCAATAGTTTGGAAGTTGACAGTCTGGAAGGGAGAATTACGCTGGATGATCCTGAGGTTACGGGGGAAAATTATGACCGCATCGTTGCACTTGATCTTTCCAATCTCAATATTCATGAATTACCCTCATCTATTGGAGGGCTGGAATACATAAAAGAAATAAACCTATCGGGGAATCTATTATCCGATCTCCCTCAAGAACTGTGTACCGTACACTCAATGGGCGGGGTAAGTATCAATATTGACAATAATTTGTTATGTGATCCTACAAGTATAACCCATTGTGTATTAGGTGAGATAAAAGTAGATTTTGAAAAACAGAATTGCACCAAAGTAAAACATGACCAGGAAATGGATTTTCTTCTTCAATTTATAAATGAAAATAGTTTGGATTCACTTTCTTCAGCTATTTTTGAAAATGTAACCTGGGAATGGAAAGATTCAGTACTTACCAACGATGAGAAACAAGTAGAAAGAATTACAGAAATTAAATGGGTAAACCTGGGAATTAAATCCCTTCCGGGAACAATTCAACATTTAGAATACCTTAAGAGCCTTGAATTGGAAGAAAATATATTGTCTGTTCTACCAGCGGAAATCAAATGGTTGACCAATCTTGAAATTATCCAGGCACATGATAATCAATTGGTGAGTTTACCAGCATTTATTGGTAATCTGACTAATCTAAAATATTTTGATGTGCAGAATAATCTATTAACTGGGCTTCCCGAATCATTGAAAAATTTAATAAATCTACAATTACTAAATGTAGGGGATAATCAAATTAATGCTCTGTCAGATTCTCTCTGTAACCTCACCTCTGTAACCTCCTTAAACTTAGAGTGTAATGATCTTGACGAAACAAGTGGAGAAGTAGCCAATTGTTTTAAGGATTATTTAGGGTCTCAGTTGAATGACCCCAATTGTGGAGATTAAGGAAGGTTAACCCGGGGAGTGAATCCAACTTTGGATAATAGGCCCCGCACCTGAAATAATAATCTCAACAGCAATCACCATGAGGATAAGCCCCATAATGCGTTGGGTTATTCTCAACCCTGTTGTTCCGTAGCGCTGAGTGAGATTATCAGCCATTTTAAATACAAAATAAGTTATAATCATCACCAGGGCAATGACAAGGAGCAGCAGCATTTTTTGTTCCCAGTTGACCGCTTCTGAGGAGAGAATCATCACTGAGGAAATGGAACCGGGACCTGCAATAATAGGCATACCTATGGGGGTATAGGCAATATCCTCCTTGGTTTCTGCTTCAGATTCCTCTTTAGGCGTTGAGCGAGCGCGGGACACTCTGGCTTCAATCATGTGGATTCCTGTTCTGAAGAAGAGTATTCCCCCTGCAATTTTAAATCCTGAAATGGTGATTCCGTAAAAGGAAAAGATAAGTCTGCCAATAAGTGCAAAAATAATCAACACTGTGAATGCTGTCAAAACTCCCTTTACAGCCACCCGCCTTCTTTCTTTGTCATCAAACTGCTCTACCAGTGAAAGGAAGACTGGACTTAGCCCAATTGGATTTACCAATGTAATCAATGAAGAGAAGGAGAGAATGAAATAGGTTGCAGCTTCAGACATTACATCCTCTTAGGAGCTGAGATACCCAGAATGGTTAAGCCATTTTTCAATACAATCTGAGTGGCTTTCACTAATAAAAGGCGTGCAGAAGTAAGCAGAGTGTCATCGGTGACCACTCTCTCTTTAGCATAGTACTTATGAAAAATCGCCGCGATCTGCTGCAGGTAATTGGCTATGGTCTGTGGTTCTAAGGTATCATAGCCCTTTTTCACCACATTAGGAAATTCCAGCAGATTTTTAATCAGTTTCACTTCCAAAGGGTTCTTTAGGAGAGAAGTATCTGCCTCAGGGTTGAAAGGATGTCCTAGCCCCTCGGCATGTTTTAAAATATTACAAAGGCGGGCATGGGCATACTGGAGATAAAAAACAGGATTTTCATCAGATTCATCTTTTGCTAATTTAAGATCAAAATTCAAATGAGAATTATTCCCCCGCATAATGAAAAAGTAACGAACCACATCTGCACCAACTTCATTTATCAGTTCGTCCAATGTAACATAATTAGCTTTCCGGGTGGACATTTTGACAGGTTCCCCTCCATGAGTGAGGGTGACAAACTGGTGGATGATCACTTTAATTCTGTCCTGATCATACCCCAACTGACCAACTGCAGCAATAACATCTGGGTAGGCATCCATGTGGTCTGCCCCTAAAATATCAATTACCAGATCAAATCCGCGGTCAAGTTTATTTTGGTGATAGGCAATATCAGGCAGGCGATAGGTAGGCTCACCAGTTGACTTTATGATAACTCTGTCTTGTTCTCTACCAGCAGAAGTTGCTTTAAACCAGGTTGCATCATCTTTTTCATAGATCAATTTATTAGCCTTCAGATCCTGCAAAATATTATCAATGGCCCCGGAATCATAGAGAGATTGCTCATTAAAGAATTCATCAAACTTCAATCCCAGCCTTTGAAGAGTCTTTTCAATATTTTCAAAGATTCGTAATTCTGCTGCTTTTCTGAAAATTTTGAGGTCATCCGATTGAATGAGGGAATCACCCTCAGACTCTTTTAATTCATTGGCGATATCAATAATATATTCACCCTCATAACCATTTTCGGGAAATTCGGAGGATTTGCCACAGAGTTCCAAATACCGTGCTTTAACCGATTCTCCCAGACGCTGCATTTGTCTGCCGGCATTATTATAATAATACTCACGGTGAATTGAATAACCATTCCACTGCAAAATATTACTGACTACATCCCCCAGAATTGCTCCTCTGCCATGTCCCACTGTCAATGGCCCGGTAGGATTAGCACTCACAAATTCTACTTGAGCAGATTTTCCTTTGCCAATATCTGATCTGCCAAATAGTTCGTCTTGGGAAATAATTTTATTTATTTGAGCAATTAGCTGCTGCGATTTCAAGGTGAAGTTGATAAAACCAGGGCCTGCTATCTCTGCTGATTCCAGAAGGTCAGAATAATTTTCACAGATATTTGTTTTGATTTCCGCTGCTATATCTCGGGGATTTTTCCCCATTTTCCCGGAAAGCTGCATGGCTATATTTGTTGAGAAATCTCCATGGTCAGGATTTTTAGGCAGCTGTACTAATACATCCAATTTGGGGTAATTCAGGCGGGAGAGGACATCCTCTAAAGCATTGATGAGTTTATCCTTCAATGTTGTCTTTTACCTCAATGATTTTCCCGTCAGCCCAGAGGCGTTCAAATTCATAATAATCCCGTGCTTCCTTACTAAATATATGGGCCACAATATTCACAAAATCAACCAGAACCCAGTCTAAATGCTGGTAGCCTTCCACATGCCAGGAATCTACACCTTCCTTTTTCATTTCAAGATTGATGTGGTCAGCAATTGCCCGTGTTTGTGGTTCAGACTCTGAGGTGCAGAGAACAAAAAAATCAGTGAGAGTAGTAATGCCCCGCACATCAATAATTTTTATATTCAATGCTTTTTTTTCCAGCATTAATGCAGCAATGCGGTGCGATAGTTTATCAGATACTAAAGTCTCTGCAGAGGTAAATTTTTCAGCCATTGTGTAAAATTATTTTAAAAGGGTTGTTGATGGAGCACTGCGTCTCTGTAGGAATCTAATTGAGAATAATCTTTCCCAATGATTAGAGTGAGGTCATAATAGAGGTGTTCATCTAATTCCTGTAAAATATTATCAGTATCAATTTTCATTATATCTGCCAATTCTAATGCTCTGGCATGCTCACCACGATGCTGCAAAATACGGGATTCAGTATAATTAAAATGATCTGCATTTCTAGAGTCTAAAACATCTAATCCCTCTGATCGCAGAAAGTCTTTATACATATTGGCAAGCTTGGGAACCCCGCAGCCGTTCCAAATCTCCACCTTGATTTTATGCCCGGTTTTCTTTTCATATTGACTTTGGGTGATTAAGGTACTGAGATCAGGGTACTCAGCATGATGCCCATCATTAAAAAATAATCGGTCAACTCCAGATACCAAAAAACCTAATACCATAATTCCTGTGATTCCAATAATGGAATTCATAACCCAGTTTTGGTAAGATTTTTGTTTTGATTTTCTGGATTTTACCCGGGATTTAGGGGACATTTATCGCAGGATAGCTCCTGTAGGGGAGGGGAGAATTCTTAAAATTAACCAGCTGAAATTGAAGGAGGGAGTTTTCCCCCAGTTTATATTCAAGGCCCAATTCATATCCGATGCCTGTTTGGGGTCCTGATGATAGATTTAAATTATTCTGGTTTTGAAAAAGATGAATACCGGTTTTTAGGTTCAAGCGCTCTGAAAAATTATAGCGGGTATAATTTGAATACAAGCCTATTGTAGAACCATATCCATTCCCCATTGAGGTTGAAAGGGAGAATTGATGATTCATTTGAAATCGAGTATTATTTAGGATGGATTGCACAGGTGAAGGGGCAGGTCCCGATATCTGAGGTGCGTTTCTGTAGGGAATTAAGGAGTTGTTTCCGAAGAGAAAAGCAGAAAAATAAACAAATAAGTATAAGCTATAAAATTTATTCATGATATGATTTGGCAGCAAGTTCTGTTAATTGCTCCACAGTATTTACCCCCTGAATTTCGTTATAATTATTGATTTTATCAATAGCAACTTTTTGATTTTTTGCAATGATAAGATTTAATACATCAGGTAGGTAATATTCGCCTTGTGCATTATTGTTCCCCACTTGAGGAAGTAGTTCAAAAAGATCTTCGCAATTAAAAACATAGAATCCTGTATTGACCTCCCGGCAAAGTTTTTCTTTAAAGGAGGCATCCTTTTCTTCTACAATTCGATTCAAACTTGCATCTGCATTTCGAATGACTCTGCCATATCCATAAGGGTCCGGAAGGTCTGTGGTTAAAATAGTTCCCCGGGTACATTCTGATTCATGGGTTTGAAGTAGATGTTCTAAAGTTTTTGCTGTAATTAGAGGTACATCTCCATATAAAATGAGTACATGCCCCTTAAAGTCTTTTAACAATGAAGTACATTGCTTTACTGCATGTGCTGTGCCTAATTGTTCCAGTTGGTAGGCAAATTGAACAGAGTGTTCAATGAGAGCTTTCTGCACCAGTTCATGCTTATATCCAACAACGGGAATTATCCTTTCTGCACCAATTTTCTCTGCCGTTTCAACTACTTTGGTGATCATGGGTTTGCCATTTATTTCATGCAATACCTTTGGCAAATCTGAATTCATCCGGGTACCCTTTCCAGCAGCCAGGATAACCACTGCAACGGGTTTGTTAAACTTTCCCATTAATTTAGCTCTATGATTCCACCGCCAATCACAATGTCATCCCGGTAAAAAACAATGGATTGCCCAGGAGTGATGGAAAGCTGGGGTGCAACAAATTGGACCAATAATTTTTCTCCGTTTTGCTTTACGACAGCTGGTACTGGCTGGCTGTTATAGCGGATTTGAGCATTTACCTTGATAGGGAAGTGTAGGTTTTGCTCCAGCCAGTTTATTTGAGTTACCCTACAGGACTGTTCATATAAAGACTCCTTTTTACCTATAAAAATACGGTTGGAATCCGGATCAATTTTTGATACATACCTTGGCTCAGAATTTGATAACCCCAACCCCTTTCTCTGACCAATAGTGTAATTCGTATAACCGGAATGGACCCCCACAACTTCTCCGTTACCTTCTACAATTTTACCCTGGCCAATTGCTTCAATTTCATTAGGGGCATAATCTTTAAGAAAGCGCTTATAATTATTATCTGCCACAAAACAGATTTCCATGCTTTCAGGAGTTTCTGCCGTTTCAAGCTTATGTTTTCTGGCGATATTGCGAACATCCTCTTTAGTATAATCACCCAGGGGAAGGAGGGTACGCTGCAGGGTTTCAGCGGGAATGCCCCATAATACATATGCCTGATCTTTTAAGGGGTCTTTTCCTTTAGCAAGGCGAAAATTATTATCAGATTGGATGATTCGGGCATAGTGGCCCGTTGCAATGTATTGTGCTCCCAATTGATCCGCCTGTTCTATAAAGGCATCCCACTTGACAAATGAATTACAACGGACACAGGGGTTGGGTGTTCTTCCTGCCAGATATTCTTCTGCGAAATTATCTACAACTGTTTCTCTGAATACGCCTGTGAAATCCAGGGTATAATGAGCGACTCCCATTCTATCACATACCAGTTTTGCATTATTGATTGCCCCAATTGAGCAGCAATTACTGTCATCCAGAAGATTTCCACCCACATCCCGGTACTCCCATAATTTCATGGTGATGCCGATAGCTTCATAACCTGCTTCAATAATTTCCAATAGGGCTACGGAACTATCCACGCCACCGGACATGGCAACTAATACTTTATCCTTCGATGGCATCTGTGAGTTGGTTATGTTTAATAAGAGAGTGGATGGTTTCAATAACCTTTTTTACTTCTTTCCGGCTGTGGATTTTTCCGAATGAAATTCTTACCGAGGCCCGGGCATCTGCTTCAGAGAGCCCCATATCCAAAAGCATACTGGATGCTTTCGTTGTACCTGACGCACAGGCAGCCCCGAATGAAATACTGATTCCGGCTAAATCTAATCTCATCACCAGAGAAGAGCCGTCTTCCCCGGGAAAAGTAATATTAAATACACCGGGGATTCTGTTTTCACCATTGATAAAATAATTAATTTCCAGATCATCTAAATGGCTGAGAAAACAATTCTCCAGGTCCTTGATATGGTCAGTATTTTCTTCAAGAGAAATTGCTGCCAATTCAGCGGCTAATCCAAATCCGCCAATACCGGCAAGATTTTCCGTACTGGCTCTAAGATTTCCTTCCTGTCCACCACCATGAATGAGAGGGTCAAGAATGATCCCATCCCGTTTAAACAATGCCCCTGCCCCTTTTGGGCCATAGAGCTTATGAGCTGACATGGAGAGAAAGTCAATGGGAATAGATTGCATATCCAGGGGTATTTTCCCCAATGCCTGTACCGCATCAGAATGAAATAAAATATTTTCAGATGCTGCAAATTCCCCAATTTCCCGGATGGGATTTATACAGCCTAACTCGTTATTTACCTGCATGATGGAAATCAAGCGAGTATTACTCTGTACTTCAGACGCAATATTTTTTAGGGAAATATGACCCTTGGAATTGGGTTTTACCTGAGATACTTCCACTCCTGATTTTATTAAAGTGGGCAAAACTTTCAGTATGGCAGGATGTTCATAAGAACTGGTTATGAAATGGTCCCCAGATTTTAACACTCCCTTTAGCACCATATTATTGGCCTCTGTACCGCTGGAGGTAAAGATAATTTCGTCAGGGTTGCAATTGAGTACTTTTGCCAGTTGGCGACGGCTTTTTTCCACTACTGCATGCGCTGCCTGCCCTTCCCGATGAATGCTGGAAGGATTTCCATATACCTCTTTCTGCAGGGCATACATATAATCTCCCACCTTGGGGCTCAGGGGAGTGGTAGCGGATATATCAAAGTAAATTCTGTCCATAATGAAGGGGGTAAAATTAAAACATACTGCAGGAAGCAGAAAATAGGAATGATAGAGGGTGGGTTAAACGGGGAGTTTTATTTCCAGCCCTTCACGGGCTGCCATGGTGTTGTTGAATTCTTTCTGGGCATCCTTTTCTATTTGGGCAACGGTATCGTCATCGTTCCCCGGTGAGTGATGATACAAAACTAACTGTTTTACATTTGATTTCTGTGCTACAGAAACACATTGCTGCCAACTGCTATGACCCCACCCCTTATGTGCAGGAAGCTGCTCATCTGTAAATTGGGCATCTTTTATCAATACGTCAGCATCCCGGGCGATCTCCAATACATTCGGATTCAACTGATGTTCAGGGTGTTCAATATCTGTGGAGTACACAATTACTTTATCCCCAATGGTTAAACGGTAGCTGTTTGCACCATTCGGATGGCCATGGAGAGTTGCCTTTACCTTTATAGTTTCTGAAATTCTTACTTCTTCTTTTGGGAAAGTATGCAGATTGAATTTTGCTTGATACATGGGTATTTCCACCGGCCAAAAAGTATAATCATGCAGCCTGCCAAAAATGGTATGTATATCCAGCTTATCTTCCTTCCCATAGATATTACAGGTGAATTTGTCATTGAAAAAGGGCGTGAATCCCAAATAGCCAATGATATGGTCCCAGTGAAAATGAGAGATAAAGATATTGGCAGTGTCAGGTGCGTTTTCTTCTTTCAGGAGGGAGTTCCCAAGGGGTACAAATCCTGTACCCATATCAAAAACAATGAGTTGATTATCCGCTGTGCGGACTTCCACACAGGAAGTATGGCCCCCTACATTGTATTTGTCCCTGTCAGGAGTAGGAAAAGAGCCTCTTACTCCCCAAAATCTGATTGTATGTTCTTTCATTAAGGGAATTAAATCGGTAATTTAAGGTAATGAAATTTACACAGTAGCAGAATTTCCATTACAAGATTTAAATTTTCTCTCAATAATTGAACTCTGTATATTTTCCGTCAATTTTTAGTTGGGGGAAATAGCTATTCATATATCAAATACATTTAACACCAAATTATGGCAGGACAGATTATATCTGGTTTTAGCAGGCATGTTTATTGCCTCCCTGGTTTCTTCTAACCTTATTTTTCAAAAATTCTTTTTTTGGACTCCCATAACAGAGTTCACATTCGAACTGTCCGTTGGAATATTACCCTACCCCATAACCTTTCTGATTACGGATATCATTTCAGAAATTTATGGTAGAGAGAAAGCAAACAGAGTAGTGGTATCAGGGTTTATCGCCAGTATTTTTATAATGGGAATAGTAAGTATTGCCGACATTGCACCGGCGACTTCATGGTCTCCCATTGATGATTCTACCTTTCATCGAGTGTTTGGACTTTTTGGGCCAGCCATAATTGCATCTCTCTCTGCTTATGTAACAGCACAGTTTATTGATATAAGAATATTTCATTTCTGGAAGAATTTGACCAAGGGCAGGCATCTCTGGTTGCGGAATAATGGTTCTACAATCTTTTCCCAATTGGTGGATACCTCTGCAGTATTGCTGCTATTATGTAGTTTTGGAGTGATAGATTGGGTAAGGTTTCTGCCATTATTAATAAATGGTTTTCTGTTCAAAGTGCTTGTAGCCCTGATTGATACTCCATTTTTTTATCTTTTTGCCCATCTGCTCAGAAAGGCTTTCCGACTGAAAATAGGTGATGAATTGAAGGAATAGCCGGTTAAAAGGGGGCTATTTTGTGACAGTGCTCACAAAATGAATGTAACAGGTTGTAAAAGAGGAGAAAAGTATTTTTATTGCACGGTGTATCTTGTTTACATTTTCGCATGAATATGTTGGAGGAAAATTATTGGTTTTCCGAATTATCAGTGAAAAAATTGATTCAAAAGAACCAATATTTCAAAACAAAAATACAATAATAAAACAAACATACAATGGAGGAAATAATGAAATCTTTTAAATGTTTGATGGGTGTTCTGTTGTCCACAGTACTGCTTTTTGGTTCTGTATATGCAGCAAACACCCTCCAAGTAAATGATAATACCTATGCAGTTAAGGGTACCAGTATTCTCAAAAAGGGAATGGATGCACCTGTAAGTATAGGTCATCCTGCTGATAGTGATAATGACAGAGATTGTTCCGATTGTGAATTTGATTTCACACCTTATGGATCAGAATGTTGTGATTCAGCTTGGGATGAATTTGGTATTGACTGTGCCACTCTGGAAGCAAACTATAACTGGGATTGCTCAGGATGTGTATGTCCTGGTGATACCCCGGCTGTTTGCGGTGATGGTGAATGTACCGGAGATGAAACACCAGACAACTGCCCGGAAGACTGTGATGGTTCCTGCGAAGCTGGTACCGTTTTAGACTGTGCCGATGGCGACTGGGATTGCTGCCCGGAATCATGGATTGGTGACGGCTATGGTGACTGTGAAGACCAGGCATATGGCTGTGACCTCACCTGTTATGACAGTGATGGTGGCGATTGTGCAGATCCTTTCTGTGGCGATGGTGCCTGTAATGGTGACGAAACCTATGACACTTGCCCCGATGACTGTAATGCACCTGGTGAATGTGCAGATGGTGAAGTTTCCGATTGTGATGAATCTGGCGAATGCTGGACAGATACATGGATTGGTGATGGCTTCTGTGACGGCTATGCGCAACAATACGGTGCAGACCTATGCTGCTACGATAATGATGGCGGTGACTGTACTGATGCTGAATGTGCAGCACAAGATCCATTCTGTGGTGATGGTATGTGTAATGGTGATGAAGATGAGGCTTCCTGCCCAGAAGATTGTGAACCATCCACCGGTACTTGCTCAGATTGTGAATATGACTTTACTCCATACGGCTCTGAATGTTGTGATTCAGCCTGGGATGAGTTTGGCATCAATTGCGCTGATTTAGAAGCTAACTATTATTGGGATTGCTCAGGATGTAATTGCCCAGGTGATGGTGAACCCGAATGTGGTGATGGTGCCTGTAATGGTGATGAAACCTATGATACATGCCCTGAAGATTGTAATGCCCCTGGTGAATGTGATCCAGGTTATGTATCTGACTGTGCAGACGATGATTGCTGCCCAGAATCATGGATTGGTGATGGTTTTGAAGATTGTGTAGATCAGCAATATGGCTGTGACCTCACCTGCTATGATAATGACGGTGGTGACTGCCCTGAACAGTGTGAAAATTATACCTGTTGGGATGGTTCTTGCGCCGATGATCCTGCAGATTGCCCGGCAGAACCGGAAGTAACTGATCCTAGCGGTGTATGTGTTGCCGGTGATGAGCTTTACGGCTATCCTGCAGTAACCATTACCTGGGATGTTGAAACCGTATGTGGTGACGGCATTTGTAATGGCGATGAAGATTATATGAACTGCCCCGATGATTGTAATGCACCTGGTGAATGTGCAGACGGTGAAGTTTCAGATTGTGCCGACGATGATTGTTGTCCGGAATCTTGGATTGGTGATGGCTATGGTGATTGTGAAGATCAGGCATATGGCTGTGATCTTACCTGCTATGACAATGACGGCGGAGACTGTGTCGATCCTTTCTGTGGTGACGGCGTTTGTAATGGCGACGAAACTGAAGCAACCTGTCCGGAAGATTGCGAATCAACCGGTACCTGCTCAGATTGTGAATTTGACTTTACTCCTTATGGCTCTGAATGTTGTGATTCAGCCTGGGAAGAGTTTGGCATAAATTGCGCAGACCTTGAAGCAAATTACTATTGGGATTGCTCAGGATGTAACTGTCCTGGCGATGGAGCTGCAGAATGTGGCGATGGTGCTTGTAACGGTGATGAAACCTACGATACCTGCCCGGAAGATTGTAATGCCCCTGGTGAATGTGACACAGGTCAAATTGCTGATTGTGATGAATCTGGTGAATGCTGGGCTGATTCTTGGATAGGTGATGGCTATTGTGACGGCTATGCTCAAGCATACGGCGCAGACCTTTGCTGCTATGATAATGATGGTGGTGACTGCACTGATGCTGAATGTGCAGCACAAGATCCTTTCTGTGGTGATGGCATGTGTAATGGTGATGAAGATGAGACTTCCTGTCCGGAAGATTGTGAACCATCCACCGGTACCTGCTCAGATTGTGAATTTGATTTCACACCTTATGGTTCTGAATGCTGTGATACAGCCTGGGAAGAGTTTGGAATTTCATGCTTCGACCTAGAAGCCAATTATAACTGGGATTGCTCAGGATGTAATTGCCCAGGTGATGCCCCTGCCGAATGTGGCGATGGCATGTGTAATGGTGATGAAACCTATGAAACCTGCCCAGAAGACGGCTGTCTGCCTCCAGGCGAATGTGCTGAAGGTGAAGTGCTGGACTGCGACGGTTCAGACGAATGTTGGCCTGAAAGCTGGATCGGTGATGGATTCCCTGACTGTGAAGATCAGCAATATGGTGCAGATCTGACCTGTTATGATAATGATGGTGGTGACTGCGGTCCTTCCCTTACTTGTGAAGAACAGGGCTTAGTAGAATGCTTTGACGGTACTTGTGCTGAGACATTAGAAGATTGTGATTCTGAATGTCCTGCCGGTACAGTTGCTGACTGCTCAGGCGACGGCGACTGCTGTTTCGACACTTGGATTGGTGATGGCTATTGCGATGGTGAAGACCAGGAGTATGGCTGTAACTTACTCTGCTATGATGGTGACGGTGGTGACTGTGATGGTGGCAGAGCAGATTCCGCTCCTGTTAAGAAATATAACAAAGGCGAAACTCTCTCTATCTCCGGCGTACATACTGCTGTGAAGAGTAGTGGTGTAACAGTTAAACCTACCCATCCTGGTAAACAGTTAGCTGTATTCAAAACACCTGAAAGCAAAGAGTATCAAAGTGTTACTTCAGCTCGTATGGGTGAACTCCTTACCAATACTACCCGTGAAGTGGTTGCTACTGTAACCATGGAAGTATTAGAAGGTGTAAACGCCGGCTATGTTGGATCATGGGATACAGATCCATCAGGCGGAATCTTCACTGTGTACGGATTTGATGCAAGTGACTTTGTATGTGCTTCATTACAGTTCTGTGATGGTGGTGCTTGTTCCGATTCAGTAACAGGTGGCTGCGTATTTGCAGGTGATCTGTCTGCCAGTGAATGTGCAGAAGATGAACCTGATTGCCCATCTGAAGCTGGTTCTGGTGATGTGAACGGCGACGGCAGTTCTGATGTATTGGATATCGTACAAATCGTTAATGTCATCCTCGGTGGTGAATTTGCCGATGATTGTGCTGCAGCTGCAGCCGATGTAAACGGTGACGGTAGTGCTGATGTATTAGATATTGTTCAAATCGTAAACGGTATCTTAGGTGGTCGTGTAGATGTTGGTGATGCAACCTCTGCTAAGATCATCCGTAGTAATGGAACAGTTACTCTGGAAGCCAATGGTTATATTGGCGGTGTTCAGATGACTCTAAAGCATGAAGCTGATTTCTCAATCGAGTTAACAGATAATGCTTTAGTTGCTGACTCCAAAACTACTGATAACGAAACAATATTAGTAATTGTAGCTCCTGAGGGTGAAGGTCTCTTCACCCATTCAGGGGACTTTGAAATTACTGATATGATCGTTGCCAACTCTGAAGGCAGAATTGATGTTGGTGTTCCAACTGAATTCAGCTTGAGCACTGCTTATCCAAATCCTTTTAACCCTACAACCAGCATGATGCTGTCAGTACCTGAAGCAGGCATGGTGTCTGTACAGGTGTATAATCTGATGGGACAGGTTGTGGCTACATTAGCCAGCGGTTATATGGATGCATCTGTATATACCTTAACTTGGGATGCTTCTGATGTTTCCAGTGGTATGTACCTTGTTAAAGCAGAAGCTGCCGGAACGGTAACTACTCAGAAATTGATGCTGATGAAGTAATCAACTGATTTTACTGATAACCTTTCCTGTCATCAACCGCAGGGAAGGCGGAAAATCAGGCCGCCCTACAAAGAAATTTGTAGGGCGGTTTTTTTTCATTAAAGAATTGAAAGGAAAATTTTTATCCAAACCGCCCTAATCTGAATACCAATAAATCTCTATGTATTCATCTGACTATTTAAAAACAAGATATGCAAGTATGCTCTGAATCATTGGATGATAATGAAGTCACCTGTGATATTTGAAACGAGATATATTTGTGTTTATGAGAGTGATTGAATTCAGATATCATAAATGATATCAATGAATATAAAAACTTATGTTTCTCCTCCATTGAACTTTTGAGCAACGAGCGTAGAGTAAAATGAAATATAATCTAACAGATTGGAAATTGTTATTTCCCAAATCCATTAAATACCTATTGGAAAATAGCGATTAAAATAGATTTAGGGAAATGAAAAATAATGTATAATAAAGAAAGGGGTACGTAACTGAATTGGAACAGATAAATCAATTTACAAATTTGAAGAGAAATTCAGAATGGATTCATGGGAGAGAGTAGGATGACTTCTGATTTAACTATTCAAAATGAGGTTGGCTAATTGAACGATGTCCAGAATATTTAAAGATCCATCAGCATTTAAGTCACCTTGGGGTTCATAAGGATCATTATTTAAAATAATATTAGCCAATAGAACGATATCTAAAATGTTTAAAGTACCGTCTTGGTTAAGATCGCCAATTAAAGAATTGATTAAGTAATCTAAGCTATATTTCTGGGCCCTGGCAATCCAGAATGATCCTTCTTCATTTTGGTAACTATATTGCCATTCTACTTCACCTTCAGTATTTACCTCTATAAGTGTGGCGGTATGTGTTTGGGTAATGATGGTATTCCCGTTAGGCAGACGAAAAGCTCCCCCCTGGATGGGAGTGCTTATATCATTGCCGTATTCCCATATCCAATTTGAAGGTCCATAGGGTGAATCATCATCAATTTGATAATTATAATCATCAGTATAGGGCGGACTAAATTCTATTACAGCTGAGGTATTACCAGAATGTAAGTTATTAAACAGGATAATATTTCCTTCACCAGGTGTGCCCCCAGGTATAAAATTAACACTATGTTGTGCTCCCAGAATTCTGTCTTCTTCTGTCCCCCTGCCATAATTTTGTGGATTTCCCCAACGGTATAAAAAGTCACCACCTTTTCCATAGTAACCACCAGAATGTGCTGCTGCCTCTTCCGATGTAGTACTGTGGTCTATAATGAACAGTTCATTCTGCAGACGAGAAGACATAATGATTTGATCAAGTTCAGGATTGTAGTTGAGGGAGTTTATATGCATCCAATCTCCATTAGCACCCATGGGACCTCCTGCAGCATTTCCCACATCTCCACAATTTATATCAAACAATTCAGGATGTTCAGCGATCACGCCATAATTGGGAAGTTCAGGATCAAAATCTTGAATTAGATGGTCCCAAATATGCCACTCCCAAACAATTTCTCCTGATATGGGTTCTAATTCCAAGATAGCCGTAGACCACATTTCATTTAATGGGTTATCAATGACTTCTCTTCCCAGAGCAAAGGCATCTGCAGCTGATTTATTTTCCCATACTAATATCAATACATTACCATTGGGGAGAGGTTCCACATCATGATGATGTTGATACTGTTCATCCGAAAAGATATACTCCCAAAGAATTTCTCCTTCCCAATTTTGTTTTTGGACGCCTCCTCCCACACCACCAGCCTCCATGGTGGGAAACTCAACTCTGAAGGGGTAGATTAGGGTACTGTCCTGTAGTAAATATGGCATACTTGCAGGACCACGCTCATGAGTCCAGGAATGAATTATATTCTCGTCATTATCCATGAGATAGGTAGTTGCAGTGGTAATCAGAGTTCCCATTGGGGTAAATAGAGTGTATCCCTCAAAAGGAGTACAGAAAAGTAATTTACCCATGAGGAGAAACTGCATCAATAATAAATTTCTATTATTCATTTTGAGCATCCAGAATTAGGTTGGCTAATATAACAATGTCCAAGATATTGTTTAATTCGTCTTGGTTTAAATCCCCTGAAGGTGAGAACTCACCGTCAAGGATTATATTAACTAATAGAACAATGTCTAAAATATTCAGTAGATAATCTTCGTTTAAATCCCCCGGTGGTAATTCAGAATCTGGGGAAAGATTTATAGTGTACACCTTTTCAGGAGCAACGAGTGGATAAATAATTATTTCTGCAATTTCTGAATTTAAATTAGAAATATCTACCTGTATTGATTTGTTTTCATAGCTGTTTACCTGGGATATTCCCTCAAAAAGGGTGGAATATTCATCATCAAAAAATTCGTAAACAAATTCACCATTATACCAGCTTTGGTTATGAATATTCATGGTAATACTATCCTCATTATTTAATATGAGCTCATTAATTGAAGTTTCTAACTCATCAATGGTAATTGAGAAAGCAACAGGATGAAGATTATCAATTCTCTCCGAGCGATACATAGTTACATCAAAACCTGAATTGTTCACAATTAAATGCCAAGCTACCTCATTGTCGGGGGTTACTTCCAATGAGTTACCTGTTCGGCCAATAGTTATGAGGGTATTCCCATTCTCCAGGCGGTCACATTCTCCGCGTGAACCTGTAAATAATTCTGCAGGCAATACATATTCCCATACCAATTCAGCCGTCAGATTATCCTCATTGATAGAAACCTCCATACATCTGGATAATTCTGGTTGTAAATAGCGATGGTTATCAAAAAATAGTAAATTGCCATTATCCAGAACTTGCACAGAATGCTGCTGTGAAAATCCTAATTCTTCAACAAAGCTGACTTCAGTTAAATAGTCATGCTCTCCAAGATTCCAGATAATATCCTTGTTACTATAGTCAATTTTGGTTATTCTGGATAAATTTCGAATAGAAACATATACAGATTGAGTATTTGAGTCAAAATGAACTGAATTTGAATGAGTCCAGTCCATTTCATTATTTCCATTATACACCTGTACATAGTAAGGATTATATTCATTCAGGCTAATTTGGTTAAAAGTATTCCATTCCCAAATTGTATTTCCCTCTTTGTCAAGTTCAATAAAAACATCTCCCTGCCAAGGAATTTCATCAGGTAAGGAAGGATGACATTCTTCAGGGCAGTATTGGTTTTCAATAACAGCATCAATGAGCAAATAATTCCCTTCCTTTGTTTTATTAAAGTGGTGATGTACACCATAAATAGGAGGGGACTGGAAAATAATTTCTCCATTAAGATCAATTTCATACCCAATCCCAGAGCCAAATCCAATGACATTTCCACTTTCAAGAAATTGGGTGAAAACAAATTTTTCCATGGAATCAGTAAGGGGTATGAACCAAATTGGTGTACCATTTGCTGTTAGGGCAGCAGAGAAAAATAAAGATTCAAAATCCATGATGGTAATTCCTGCCTGCATATTAACCGAATCTAATATTGAAATTTGTATATCATCCGGGAAGAAAGTGGGGAGCGCATTGATACTAAAATTATAGTTTTCAGAACAATTTCCTGAGATCTCACCATTAATTATTCCACAAACTGACCATTGATAGAAATTTCCCCATTCATATAATTCTGATATAAAAGAATTGTGTGCTGTAGTCATTTCCCTCACCTCACTCGTATTCAAGTCAGTAATGGAAAACAGGTATTCTTCAGCACCTGGAATTTGACTCCAGCGATGAAAAACCTGGGTATAGTTTAGCTGAGAGCCATCCGGGGGTAAAAAATTCCCGTGTGTGACCCCTGTAACTGCCACTAATAACATTAATTTACAAAGTTTAATAATCATTGTATAAATTTATTACAATTCTCCATCATGAGAGAAGTAACCGGTTATTACAAGTGTGGTAAATTATAGATTTCAGGAAGGGAGTAATGTGAATTAAATCACGCAGTTTGATTATGACACAGTTACATTTTTAAACAATATTTGCCTATAACCCGGAAAAGGATGGTAATTATTTTGTAGCCATAAGAATTCTACCCAAAATGGGTATGTATAAACCAATAAAAGGAGAAAAAAATGATAAAAAGAATACTACTTCCTCTTTCTATAATCCTGTTGGGAGCTTTACTCTTAGCGAGTTCAGAAAGATTATCAAAGAAAACAAGTAGTCAAGCTGTTGCAATAGAAGCTCAGGCTGATTCAAAAAATATTGAATCAGAAGGAGTTGCAAAGCGTAATGCTATTCGTAAAAAGCTTAATGAAGCCAATCTTCTTAAGCAGGATGAATTACAGAAAGTTTATAAAAACATTGATGAGTTAAGTCAAGTTTCTTCTGAACTTAAAGTAATAAAGCAAAGTCCTGCCTTAAAAAGTACCTATATGGCTAAACAAAAATTAGCTGACAAAATTAAAGGATCACATAACCTTGATAACCATAATACTACTACGCGTGAATGTGAAGCCGGCACTGTAGATGATTGCTCCGGCGATGGTGATTGCTGTCCAGAGTCATGGATTGGCGATGGATTTGAAGACTGTGAAGATCAAGCTTATGGCTGTGACCTTACCTGTTATGACAATGATGGCGGTGACTGTGACGGTG
>CAZKEL010000030.1:0-30090 GCA_964551815.1 uncultured bacterium | reverse complement strand
AGTTCCAGTGAATAGAAAGAGGAAAAAAGCTAAATTTAGGGGTAATTTACCTAGCTTGATGTCTATATAAATTGGAGGAAAAGAATATATGCATTTATTTAAAATAAAATTAATGTTTTTTACGGCATTGTTTGCGTTAGCGCCAATAGCAGCAGAAGACCGAATCACTGTATCAATTGGGGACGGTGTATTGGTCTGTACCACCCTGCCCTTCTATATTGAAGAAAATTATAGCTATTCACAACAGATTTATTTACAATCGGAGATCAATCTTCCTGGTTACCAGGTTGAAAAACTAATTTTCACCTCCGCAAATGATGCTGCTTTTCTGGATACGGATGTGGTTATTTATCTGGGACATACCAGCATGGACCTGTTTGAATCATCTGCTGATTTTGTTGATCTTAGTGAGTTAACAGAAGTGTATAGTGGGGCTGTATATACTCCTGCTTCCGGTGAAATTGAAATTGAACTGGACACACCCTTTCCATATAACAATGTGGATAATCTGGTGCTGGCGTATGATGAAAATACTCCTGGCAGTCCCGGAATGCCTAATTACTGGTGCGCCTATGGCTGGTATGGGCATCGTACCATGAATAATAATGGCGACTTTTTAACCAGATCTATCCGTACCTGGCATTGGTCTGATATAGACCCGGCAGACCCCTTTCAAAGTACGGGAGGAAATGAAAGACTCAGCTCCCGTAATAATATTCAGATGATTATGGCAGAACAGCCGGAAGTTATTGAAGGGGATCTGAATAATGATGGGGATGTGAATATTCTGGATGTTGTTCTATTGGCCAATACTGTTTTAGATAATTCCTACTCTCAAGAAGCTGATCTCAATAGTGATGGGACGGTGAACATTCTGGATATTGTAATGTTGGTGAATATAATTTTGAGTTAGTCAATAGTATTAAATTAGTTTAATAAAAAGTCCGCCAAATAGCGGACTTTTATTTAACATTAAATTTGCGGGATAACTTATTTATGAGCCAAGAACCAGATTCACCAAGGCAATTACATCTAATATATCTATGATACTATCTCCATTTAAATCCCCGGCTGATTCCTGTTGAGGTGTGGGTTCTACTGCTCCTAAAATGACATTAACGGTCACTATAATATCTATAACATTAACAATTCCATCTCCGTCTAAATCTCCTATTATCGCTTCAGAAAAACTGAGAGTAAATACCTGAGTATAAGTATTATCTCCTGACAGGCCATGATTGTGGTTTGCTGCCAATGTAGAGGAGAATATGCTACTGCACAAGCTGAAATGACAGGCCATGATTGTGGTTTGCTGCCAATGTAGAGAGATAGAATTGAATATCGCCCAGATTCGATTCTGGTGCCTGCCAGTTGAAAGACCAGTTTTTTGACCCCGAAGGGTTTGCATCTGCACCGCAAATGGTATGCCCTATATAAATTCTGTCAGATCCGTGATGATCATCTTCAATGAGGCGGGTGTTATCCGGGTCAGATATAATGAATTCCCCTGCATTTGCGTTATTAGAAGAGCGAAGTGCTACAGTTTGAAATCCAAATTGGTTGATACCTTCTTCTTCTATTTGCAAAAAGAAATTGATAATTTCACCAGGGGAGTAATTACCATTGCCAGAACCAATCTGGAAGTCCACTAAACCGGGCCCTGTATTGGCATTTCCATAGTGACAGCCTGTACAGCTCACTTCACCAGGCGCACCTGAATGAGCACCACCCAGCCAGGGAGCAGAGCAGGGATCTGCCATGAGTCCGTAACAAAAAAGAGTCAATATGACAATTATTGAGCGCATACTGTAATTTAAGCAGTTATGTAAAAAAAATGTTATAATTTTTACGTGATGTTACAACTGCGAATTATTCATTACATTATCATTTCGATTTTATGTGGACTTATTTTCCCGGCTGTAGATATAAAACCGAATACTGATTCTCTAGCGATCGGGAGGAAACAGAAATTAGTTCATTTCAGTGGACATTTACTCCTGCCCGCTGCCATTGCCTATGCAGGCTACGGCAGTTCCTGGAAGAATGTAGCATTACTGATGACCGGTGCAAACCTGGTGGATGTTGACCATTTATTAGCTAAACCAATCTATGACCCAGACCGTTGCAGTATTGGGACTCATCCCCTGCATTCTATTCCTGCAATTGGCCTTTATTCGGCCATGGCCCTTCATCAATCAACCCAAGACTTAGGGGTTGGCCTCCTCACACACATGGCTGTGGATTATGTAGATTGCATAAATACAAAAGATAGACTGGGTACCTTGAAATATCCTAAAATTTACCGGGACCCGGTAAATGTTTACAGCCTAAGCCACTTATTTATCTGGTATGGAATGGCGCAATTTTCTGAGGTAGAAGTGCAGCATATGCTGGGACTTTCATTGGGCTGGGAGCTAATAGAACTCTATCTGCCCTTCGAATTTGCCAGGGAAAGCTACTTGAATAAATTCTGCGATATCTTTTTTAACAGTCTGGGGTTTTATATGGGAAAAAGAAATTTTACACATTAAGGGAGAAATTATGTTTGATAAACAAAATTATGATTTTAATAACTTACCTGATTTTGTAAGCATCCCAAAAAAGGAATTAGGATTGACAAAAGTAGCTTTAGGACTTATTTCTTTACCCCCTGAAAAGGGGTATTCGTTTCTTCATGCACACAAAGAGCAGGAAGAAGTATATATCATTTTGCAAGGCTCTGGAACTATGCAGATTGAAGAAAAAGAAATACCATTGAAGAAAGGAGATATCATCCGGGTTTCCCCTGAAGTAAAGCGCGCTTTAAAAGCTGATAATGAAAAATTAATAGCTCTGTGCTGTGGCGGGGTTACTCAGGGATACCCAAAAAAGGAAAATACCCGGGCTCTTATTGATGATGGTATCCCTTTATTTGATGAACCGCCAATCTGGTATGAAGGGAATAAAAAAATTGAAGCTCTGAACCAGAAAATGAAGGAGAATTACCATTCTAAATAGCATATTCATCTTTTGGCATGGAGTTAATTTATGGATAAATTAGAAGTCAGTTGCCTGCCATTAGGAGGGGGGGGGGACTTCAATACTCTATTTGAGTAATTGTATATTTTTTACCTGGGTTTTTTTTCCGCTGATTGCTTTAATAAATTACAAACCGCTGGGGAATTTGGCTGCATTCCAGCTAAAGCCAGAATTACCCGAAGACAGTTTTCCATTAAAAAGGATAGTTAATTCTCTTCCCTTAATATCATACACTGCAACTTTTAACAGGGCAGCTTCCTTCAGATGGAGTTTAAAATTCACCACCGGATTGAAGGGATTTGGAAAGGGATCAGACAGATGAAATTCAGCAGGATTATAATTAACATCAGCCGATAGATGGCGGGCATCCCAGCCAGTTACAATATTAGTTTCTATTTCCAATTCTCCCCTATATTGAAATATTTCTCCTGAAATTTTTTCTCCACCACCCTGATTAAAAATGAGTACTCTGTCATTTTCATGATATAATTTCCATCCACTTGGAAGCTGATCTTTTGTTATGGTGAAATTTCCTTTTGTAAATAATTGAAGTCCGGCGACTTCTCCCTGAGATTCAATCGTTACTATCCCATCTTTAATATTCAATTTTGCAGATTTCAGGGGATGAGTATTTTTTCTTCCTCCTAAAATAGTAGAAACCATTAATACGATATCTAAAATATCAATGGAGGTATCCTCATTCATGTCAGCAGCATAACTTTGAAAATCATCAGGAAGTACATTCCCTAAGATGATTCCCACCGCTGTTACAATATCCTGAACATTTACGCTGCCATCTAAATTCACATCACCGGGGATGATACCGCTGAGAGTTGAATTCATTGCAATATCCAGATTGCCATAGAGGCCCTCAGCATCTTCAGTAAGAGAGAGAATGCGTTCCTCAGCATCCTGACACCAGGGGTCCGTTTCACATAAGGGATCACTGTCAAAATAAATCTGGGATACTAAAATTTCTCCATCTGGTGTGGTGACTTTAAAGTGAATATGAATGGGACGACTGGCATAATTTCCGGGAAGTACTGTCTCAAAAGCATAAAGTCCATTTGCGTTTGAGAACATTTTACCCCGCAGATTAAAATCGTCACTACCAGGGTTTCCTGTGGTACAGTCCAGATTAATACTGTAGCAGCCGGCATCATTGGCATGCCAGACTTCTAACATGGCACCGGAAATAGGCGTTTCACAATCATTTTGCAAAATTCTACCTATTATAAACAGTCTTTGCCCTGGTTCATCCGGGTGGGCTATCACCGTACGGATGGGAGCATTTTCAATAAAATAGGGTCCCAGTATATCTTCAGTGGTTAAATTGCAATCCTGTCCCAAAATAAATTTAGGAGCAAGCATGGCAGAGCCTGCTAACACACCGGACTTAACAATGAAATCACCTCTACTGAGGTTTGCCGGTTTTGATTTTTCTCTCTTCATTTTTCCCCTAATCTAAACTATCCAATATATAATTTGCAATTTGGACTAAATCTAAAATATTTACTGCTCCATCCTGGGTGAAATCTGCTGCACAGGTAAATACCGGAGAATCTATACCCAAAATTAAATTAACAATTTGGACCAAGTCAAGAATGTTAATATTATCATCTCCGGAAACATCACCCAAAGCAGCACCACAGCCCTCACCAATGGCGTAATAACCATTTCGAAGAGGACTACCCCTGAAAATATTCCAATAGCCATCACTGTTGCCGGATTCCTTCACATCTAAAACAAATAGACTATTGGCAGAACCGGCAAGAATTTCCAGATCTCCATCATTATCAATATCCTGAACTAAAGCTGAACTGGTAAAAATTGCCTCGTTTAATATGGAGTAAGGATAATAGCTGCTGCCATCTAAATTATATATTTTAATTTCACCAACATCTGTGGAAGCAATAACTTCAGTTTCTCCATCAGAATCTAAATCAGAAAAGAGAATTGAACCTACAACGGCTCCCTCTGCGTTTAGGGGCCACCCCGGGAAACTATTGCCCTCAATATCTACCGCATAAATATTATCATCATTTGAACCGAAGAAAATATAAGGGTTCTCATCATGTATCAGAACAGAAGGGGAGGATTGAATTTTATTACCAGTTTGAATCGTAAATCTCAAACTTCCGTCACTGTTTATGGCATACAGATTGTCATCATTACAACCTGCAAATATTATTTTTTCACCATTCACTTCCAAAACTATTGGTGCAGCCTGAACTTTATCATTGGCTAAAAAAGGAAAACCGGGAGCCGTTTCACCACTATCATAAACTAAGTAAATATGGTCATCATCTGTGCCAATAACCAGATCATCTCTGCCATTGTTATTAAAATCTGCCAATGCAATCCCTGCCTTTACCTTTTCACCTAATTCAAGAGGGAAACCATCCACATTTGAACCATCTACATTTAGAGCGAACACCTTATTATCATTGGAATATCCTGAAAATACAATTTCCAATTCAGCATCATCATCAAGATTACCAATAGCCGGCGTTCCTATAAGGTAAAGTTCTGCATCATAGTCCAGTTTAAGTCCGTCTTTATCAAATATGAATAAATGGTTACTTTTAGAGGCAATAATAATTTCAGAGTTCCCATCTAAATCTAAATCTGCTGTCGCCGGGGATGCCCAAATTTGGTCTCCTGCTTCAAACGGGAAAAAATTGGTAGTAAATTCAGTGCCATTGCTATTTATAATATGTACAAATCCATTGTAGTCACAGTAGATAATTTCATTAGTTCCATTATTATCAAAATCTACAACTAACGGACTGGATTTTATCATTGCAGGAGAGGGTACAGGAAACCCAAATTGGTTTAAGCTAACTTCAAAATTGAAACTGAATTCTTGCAGAATGTCCGATTCAATTTCCATTAAAAGGGGGTAGGAGCCAGGGGCTGTACTGTTATCTAAAGAAATTAAAATGGGATCCAGAGTATTTTCAAAGGACTCTCCCGGTTGAAGCTCACTTATATAAATTTCCTCATTATCAATAATAATGGTGGGAATTTCAGTAGAGATAGTGACAAAAATGTCCTCAGCTCCTAGAGGCCAGAATAAGGGGATTTCTACATCAAACAGCATTGAAATAGTTTCTCCGGGGTTAAATAACTGGTCAAAGTCTCCCTCGTTTTCTTCAAAGCTAAGTTCAGTTAATTCAAAATGGGGGTAGTCGGGAAATAAATCTGCTCTTGCCATATATACCTGAAAGTCGCCAGACCGTTTATCAGACCATAAACAATAGAGGGAGTTCCCCGCCCAATGCAGCATGGGGTCTGCCTGCAGGATATAGGAATCTTCACTATTTAGATTTACCCTTTGTAAATTACTCATTAATCCAGATCCTATTTTTGATACGCCGTAAAAAATGTCCGGATTCCCCTCTGATTGATCAACCCAAACGCTGTGAATATTTTCTCCATGCATTCTTACAAAGGGGTAATTTTGTGCAGCTTCTGTATCATTTACCCAAATTTCATTAGTGAATGATAAGTCCGAAATTGCTGTAAAATTGATAAATGCATCTGAATCTTGACTCACTACATAGCTTACGGCAATATTTTCATTCTCAATGGATATGGTTGGACCTGAAGAAGGACAAAAAGTCAAATAGTCGTTATGTGTTGAAACAGGTGTGGGAAAGGAAAACTCTGTTTCGCCTGCGTTTTTTACCATGAGATAAGTATCTCTGGTATTGCTGATATTATTTCTATACACCATGTAAAGGTCATCAGAATCAGAAATGGTTATGTCCGCCTGACAACAATCACAAGGTTCCATAACCTCATCGGTTATGCCTAAAATACGACTGGGTGAAAAATCCGAATCACCGGCTGCTAAAGTTGCGTAACGTACATCCTGAATGAGGTGGTTAGAATTAAAGTTATAAAAAATAAGGTGAAGCATACCCTGTGAATCTATCTCGAAATCAGGGTACATCTGCATATAGGATTGATCACTTATGAGTTTATCTTCTCCCCAGCTTTGTCCATTATCCGCAGACTTATTCATATAGACCATGGTTAACCCATTCCGGTTATCCATATACACTACATATAATTCTCCGTTATGTTCTCTGATTTGTGGACCCGACTGCGTATAGGCAATGACATGTCCGCTGACAGAATTTACTCTAATGGGTTCAGAAAAGGAATCTCCTTCATCAGAAGATTGCACATAAGTAATGTTTTTTCCACTTCCAGACTGTTCCATCCAAACGATGTGTAAATTCCCCGAATTATCGGAAATCATATCCGGAAATTTTTCATCAGAAAATGAAGGGAATATATTTTGTTGTCTCTGAAAAGTGAGATTTAACTCCATATCCAGCTCTACTTCAGGGAGGGCTCCCTCCTCAATCCAGTCAGCAATAAGATCAATTTCCTCCTGAGTCAAATCTGTATTACCGGGAGGCATGAAACCAGAGTTCACATATTGCCACAATAAACTGTTTTCGTGATTCCCCGGAATAACAGCCTCACCTGAATTACCACCATCCATGACATAATCATAATTGGAAAGGTTCAACCCTCCTGCTCCGCCATGGCAGTTAGTACAGTAATCATAAAATATTGGCTGAATCTCCGTATTGTAGTCCACTTGTGAGAACAGCGGTCCAATTAATACAGATAAAAATAAATTATGTAAAATTATACTAATCAATTTCCTCCCAAAATCAGATGAATAATGTACAATTAATTTTTGGATTTTACAATTTGTGGAATCACAAGAAGTTGTAACATTATGATCTCCAAAATTGAATCCTTACCCTACCACATTATGGAATTCCCTTTGCGTAATCATATCAATTATTACAACCATGGAATGTAGAAATCCAATATTTTGCGCATACTTACAGAGACCTGAACCGCTCTTGCTTCCTCGTTTAAATAGGCTTCTGACCCTACCAATGAACCGGAAAAAAATACAGGAAATTGAACATTTACTGAAATCGCTGTTTTATTAACATTCCACAGAGCCCCAATTCCAGGAATGAGGAGGGTGCTCTCAGAATTTGGTGCTTCAACTCCATGCCAATACCCCGAAGTAGTGGTTCTCACCATGAAACTACCTCCCAGCGATCCCTTTATCAATCTGTTTTTTGAAGTAAAGGCAGTCAAAGATACATCAAACGTTTCAGAAGCTGTGTAGCCATGCTTGTTTTCTCCTAAAGGACTTTCATAGGTCAGTGTGCCTCCTGCAAAAACAGGATTAGTTTTTCTCTTTAGAAAAAATTGTACTTCAGCCACTGCTTTTCTTGCCCCTTCACTGATACTGAAATGGCGATGCTCATCCTTTTCTTCAGGGTTTTCCAGAAAAAAGGGGTCTGAGGTTATGTTGTTTCCTGAGGGTATGACCATGCCGCCTCCCAGAAAAAACCGCATCCCGGGGCCTCTGCCAGCATTTAAAGCAAGAAAACGAAGCATGATTCGGCTGTCTCCCAATACGCCCCCTTCAGCGTTCGAGAAATCACTGTCTGAGCTTTCATCCCGATGGTGAATGGAGATTGTATCCTGCCCCCAGGTCATGGTTCTTCTGCCAACCACCTGAGCAATAGAAAGATTCCACCAATCATGCAATCCAATAGTAATATTGGGTGTCATTACCACGGAACTCATGGTTCCTAAATGGTGAAAGTCTTCATCCACAGTAGGGTCATGTTTCCAATCAATAAATTGATAATTGATATCTGTGCCAACCATTAAATCACCGGCACCTAAACCTACCCCCTGATCAGAATTGCCAACTGGCAACGAGGGGTTACTTCAGAGTGCTCATTGACCCCAAAGAGGATTTGTGACCAAAAAAAGCGTAAAAATTATTAATATCTTTTTCATTGAATTTTTTCCTATTATTTAATTAACCGCATAGGCTTCAGGTTCATCCCACAGTCCACACATTTGCCTGGTTTAACTTCATGAATATGACTGTGTATGAGCATAGGGCAGCCATAGAAATCGTGGTTGCCTTCATCAGTCATTACACCTGCTGCCAAAGCCATTCCGCATTTTGAACATTTCCCTGGTACATCGCTGAATTCGTCCCGATGTTCTTCCATGGGGCAGGTATAATAGATAAGCGTTTCATTTTCCGTCATTTTATCTGCAGGGTCTGCTGATGATGGTTTATGTGCCTGTGCATTTTCTGTTTTGTTTCCACCGCATCCAATCAAAATGATAAGAGCCAGGATACTGATAAGTATTTTCTTCATTGTTCTTTCCTTTATTTATTGTTTTAGTTTCTTGAGTTCTATCCACCCGAATAAGGCGGGCACGATAAAAATACTGCTAATGACAAAAAACATTCCCCCAAAAACGGGAATTGCCATTGGCACCATAATATCTGCACCCTTTCCTGTTGAAGTGAGTACAGGGATAAGTGCCAGTAAAGTGGTTGCAATGGTCATAAGGGCAGGTCTTGCACGCCGCTGTCCTGCATAAATCACTGCATCAATAACTTCTCCTGCTGAGGTGGGTTGTACTGCTTTAAACCGCTGTTTGAGATAGGTTGCCATGAGAACCCCGTCATCAGTTGCAATTCCAAAGAGAGCCAAAAATCCAACCCAAACAGCTACAGATAAATTAGTGGCTCCGATATGAAATAATTCCCTTAACCCAAAGAAATTGAGAAACCAGCTTTGATTGTACAACCAAATGAGAATAAACCCGCCTGACCAGGCAATAAAGATACCTGTAAAAATTAATGCTACAATTCTGCCTTCATTAAATTGAAGATATAGTATGAGTAGTATAATGGCAAGTACTGCAGGAAAAATAACTGACAATCGTTTGGTTGCCCTTACCTGGTTTTCATAAGAACCGGTGAAACTATAGTTGATACCAGAAGGAATTTCAAAATTTCCAGAAAGGGTTAAGTTCTGCAAATATTCCTGAGCATTTTCAACTACATCCACTTCAGCATAGCCTTCCTCTTTATCAAAAATGACATATCCGATGAGGAAGGTATCCTCAGATTTAATCATTTGCGGTCCTCTTACATAGCGAATATCAGCCAGTTGAATGAGGGGAATCTGCTGTCCGGTAGGGGTTGGAACTAATATATTGTCCAAATCTTCAAAGTCATCTCTCAGCTCTCTTGCATACCGTACTCTTACAGGATAACGTTCCCTGCCCTCCACTGTTGAAGTGAGGCGTTTACCTCCTATACCAATTTCAATTACATCCTGAACTTGTTTTATGTGGAGTCCATACTTGGCAATTTCTTCTCTGTTTATATCAATTTCCAAGTAGGGTTTACCAATGATTCTATCCGCAAAGACAGTAGCCGGTTTAATTCCCGGGACTTTCTTTAGATGCTGTTCCAATTCCATGGAAAATGATTCAATGGTTTTCAAATCAGGACCCTTAACCTTTATGCCCATAGGAGCACGCATTCCGGATTGCAGCATGACAATTCGAGTGGCAATGGGCATGAGTTTGGGAGCTGAAGTAGTGCCGGGGATTTGCGCAACCCGGACAATCTCATCCCAAATGTCATCCATGGTTTTAATTTCAGGTCTCCATTGTCTTACTTTTTTCCCATCCACATCCTTGTATTCAGGGATAATAGTAATAATAGATTCAACCATAGATACAGGGGCAGGATCGAGGGGACTTTCTGCTCTGCCTATTTTCCCCACTACCGTGTTCACTTCAGGAACATTCTTTATAGCTTTGTCCAATGTTTGCAGAACATCCATCGCTTCTCCAATGGAAGCATGTGGCATGGTGGTCGGCATATAAAGAAAGGATCCTTCGTCAAAAAAGGGCATGAATTCTTTTCCCAGCCCGGGGAAGGCATGGTTCATTACGACCATGGGTTTACTTCTCAACAACCAATCAGGCATAAATCCGAACATTTTATCAAATCCCAGCCAGATGGTAAGTCCTGAAATTACGATCAATAGAGGGGTTATGATGACAACTTTTATATGGTGGAGGCAGTAATGTAAAATCCTGGAATAATATTTTAAAACCATCATCATACCTCCTAAAATGAGAGCGATGACAAATGAAGTAAACCCAAAATTAATTATGAATCCATTAATACTACCCAAGGGCATCCAGTGGTCTGCAAGGATGATTGTCATCAGCAGAATGATAATACCATTGATAATTAATTGCTTCCGATTCTGAAGGAATTGCGGCAGGATCGAGGGAAATAAATGAAGTACACTGATAAATAAAATTAGAAGACCCACGGCAAAATATCCTGTAATTATCAGATACAGAGAAATCACCGCAATGGTAACATAAAATAATTTTTTAAGATAATTTGCAGGCTTCCGATAGGTTAATAGCCAATGTGCCAATGGAGGTAATACAGACAAGCTGATGACAACTGACGCTATGAGAGCAAAGGTTTTTGTAAAGGCAAGAGGTTTAAACAACTTCCCTTCAGCTCCTTCTAAACTAAACACTGGCAGGAAGCTGATAACCGTAGTGGAAATTGCTGTTAAAATTGCTCCGCTTACTTCCGCTGCTGCTTCGTACACCGTTTGGAAGAGACTTTGATTTTTTGTTCTCACGTCTAAATGTTTCAAAATGTTTTCTGAGAGAATTATCCCCATGTCAACTATGGTACCGATAGCGATGGCAATCCCTGAAAGGGCTACCACATTGGCATCTACACCAAATTGTTTCATGGCAATAAAAGCGGAGAGTACCGCCAAGGGTAAAAGCCCTGAAATCATAATTGCCATTCTGAGATTCATCACCATTAATAATACTACAATGATGGTAATGAGTATTTCATCTGTAAGGGCATTTTTCAGGGTGTTCAGAGTTTCATGAATCAACTCCGTTCTGTCATAAAAGGGTACAATAGTGACTTTACTGGTTCTGCCGTCTTCAAGGGTTTTAGTGGGCAGCCCTTCTGATATTTCAGCTCTTTTTTTATGCAGGCGATTAATTGCTTTAAGTGGATTTTCTCCATAGCGTACTACTGCCACGCCTCCTACTGCTTCTGCCCCTTCCTTATCTAATGCCCCTCTGCGAAGGGCAGGACCTAACCCGACTACTGCCACATCTTTAATTTTTATGGGGATGTTATCCTTCACTTTTACCACCGTTTCCTCCAAGTCAGTGACGGACTCAATAAATCCCAACCCGCGGATCACATATTCCACACTGTTCACCTCAATGGTTCTGGCTCCAACATCCCTGTTAGAATGTCTTACCGCTTTAAACACATCAGGCAGAGTTACTCCATGGGCAAATAGAGCATGAGGATTTACATCAATCTGATATTCTTTAACAAAGCCACCAACGGATGCTACTTCAGAGATTCCCTCAACAGACATAAGGTTATACTTAACATAGAAATCCTGGATACTGCGTAATTCCTGCAGATCCCAACCACCTGTAGGATTTCCCTTTTCATCTCTACCCTCCAATGTATACCAGAAAACCTGACCAAGTGCAGTGGCATCAGGACCTAAAGAAGGCTGCACTCCCATTGGGAGACTTCCCTCAGGCAGGGATGCCAGTTTTTCTAATATTCTGCTCCGGCTCCAGTAGAAGTCCACATTCTCCTTAAAAATGACATAGATGGTAGAAAACCCAAACATGGAATAGGAACGCACTGTTTTTACATCAGCGATTCCTAACAAGCTCACGGTAAGGGGATAGGTTATTTGATCTTCCACGTCGCGGGGTGATCTGCCCATCCATTCCGTAAATACAATCTGCTGGTTTTCTCCAATGTCGGGGATAGCATCCACCGGTATTGGGCTGCGGGGAATTCCTCCCAGATCCCAATCAAAAGGGGCTGTCCGGATACCCAAAAATATGAGAAAAACCACCGCCGCAAATACGATGACTTTGTTCTTCAAACAGGCATGGATGAATCTATTTACCATGATGAACTCCGTAAGAATTTGTCACAGACCCACAGCGCAGCATTGTAGAACCATAGTAAGGATTTGCAACCTTAATTGTACTTTGAAGCCAAGACGCACCTTTATTCTCAAATGCCATTGGACAGAAAACTTCATGGAGTTCACTACCATGATGGTGTTTTGCTGCATTGGCTATCATGGAAACAGAAATCAATTCAAAGGCTGCTCTTAATTTTTTTATTGATCCCTCGATTTCAATGCCAAAAATATTATCATTACTGTCTTTTATTTTTCCAATGGCTTTTTTGGCCGAGGCAAAATTATCAGCCGCCAATGATTCCTGCAGTTGCAGATAAATAGGAAGTAATTCTTCATATTGTTTATGGCTCAGAGGAATGGACTCCACCTTTTCCTTCGCTGTACTTTCTGAATCCTGTGGACTCATCATAGAGGGTTTCGCTTCAATCTGCAGTGCAGAATCAATTTTAAAAGCGCCATTCACCACAACCTCTTCCCCTTCTTTTAATCCATCTATCACCACATATTCCTCTCCCGCCTTTGGTCCCAATGTGATTTCTCTCCCTTCAAAACTCACTTCATCATTTTGTCTGCTGCGCACATAAACCACTGATCTTTCCCCTGTTTTTAATACAGCTGTTTTAGGTATGAGGAGCGGATTTCCCATACTCTCAGCTGAGACCAAACCGGGAAGGCTCTCAGCAGGAACGATTTCCATTTCACAAATGCTGCAGGAACCGGGTTCCACATGCACATCATCCTGGTGCATTGGACAGACATACTTCCCCTGTAATGCGGTATGGATGACCTGCCCTTTTGCATCAATCTTTGCAGAGACTACAGCTGCGGCAAGCATTTCAGGTTTTAGGGATAAATCCTCATTGGAAATATTCACCCGAACTTTTACAGAACGAGTATGGGGATCCAAAACAGGATTAATAAAGGCTACTGTACCCTTAAACTCTCTGCCAGGAAAGGAAGTTGTTTCAAACTTTACTTCCTGTCCTAAGTACAGATAGGCAATGTCAGATTCAAAGACATCCATAATTAACCATAACTTTGAAAGATCAGCAACACTGAAAAGGTGCTGCCCCTTTTTAACATATTCCCCTTCCCGCGTATTTTTTTTCAATATCACACCGGATATCGGTGTATAAATGGTAAGTGATTCTTTCAATTTTCTTTGGGATTCAATCTCCTCAATCTGGGTGGTTGATAGTCCTAATAATCTGAGTTTTTCTCTGGCTGCTTTAATTACCGGTAGAGAATTGTTTTCCAGTGCAGCGAGCATTTCTTCCTGTGCGGCAATCAGGGGTGGCGAATATAATTCAAGTAGATGGTCATTTTCCCGAACAGACGTCCCTGTAAAATCAACATAGAGTCTTTCTATTCTGCCATCCATCCAGGCTGCAATTTCTTTTAGCCTGCTTTCATCAACTTGTAGTTTTCCTGTCACTCTCACTTGAGAAAATGCTTCTTTTCGTTCCACTTTTGTAGTGGAAATATCTGCTAATTGTTCTGCATTTTTTGAAAGAGTTAGTACAGGTGCATCAGTGCTTCCTCTATTGTCTTCAAGAGGTATGAGATCCATAAAACAAATGGGACATTGACCAGGGTCAGGTAGTTTCACATTGGGATGCATAGAGCAAGTCCATTGTGTATTTTGTGTAACTTTACTGCTATCTGCAGATTTTGGATCTGCCAGGGAATTTCCCAACCAAACTCCCAGGATAAAGATGATTATCAGAGTTATATATTTTCTATATTTTTTCATTTATCTGTCCTCCGATTGAGGTGTAAAATATTTTCCGGTAATTTCTAATAGTTTACCCTTTTGAATCAGAAAATTACGGACAGTTTTTGCAGCCTGCAATTCTGTTTCTAACAAGGTCTGATAGGCAAACATGTATTCAGTAAAGGGAATTGCATCTGCCAAATAAGCCGTCTCAGCAACTTCATAGCCTAATTTTGCATGAGGAATAAGCTTTTCCTGATAAAGAATATACTCTCTATATTGATCAGACTCATGGTTTTCCATATTCAACAGTCTGGTATGCAGTTCAGAGTCAAGTTCTTTTAAATCTGAGATTGCAGATTGCTTCCTATAAAATGCGGATTGCTCCTGTCCTTTATTTTTCTTCAGCCAAAGGGGAAGAGAAATCCCGGCTTTTAACAAAAGAGGGTGGCTGTCTAAATCTTCACCCAGCCTGATATAGTCAACCCCAATAATAAAATCAGGGAACGATTTTAACTTATTCAGCTTGTACTCAATTTCTCTCATACTAACCTTAACTTTTTTTTGTCTGAAAGTTAGATTTTGAGAAATGGATATTTCATCTGTTCTTATCAGGTTCTGTTGTTGAAATGTTGGCTCAGGGGGAGTCTCAATTCCCATGGCATTTTGTAACGCTGCCAACAATATCGCTTCATCTTCCAATAAATCCTGAATACTATTTTCCTGTTTCATTATGGCAATTTGCATTTGAATAAGATCAGGATATTCAGCTGATGCTGTTTTATACCGGGCATTAATCACCGCCTCCATTTGCTGCATCAGCTTTAACTTCTCCTTAGAGATTTTTAATTCTTCATAATAAAATCGGAGGTTTTCATAAGCTGATATCACTTCAGTCTGGATACCAAGTTTGGTCTTTCGCAAAGATAATTCGGAGAAAGTGATGTTCTTTTCAGCAATTTTCCTTTTTGAAGATAATTTGCCTATAAAAGGGATTTTCTGTGATACACCTACACGCCATTGCTGTGCACCTTTGGCAGTATAAATCGGTTCTGCAAAAACACCACCGGAGAGGGTGGGATTATCCAGTTTGCCACTGGCATTCTTCATCTCTTTCATTGCCTCAAGAGAATGAGTCCGGGATGCGACAGCGGGATGAACATCAAATGCAATTTGAATAAGCGTTGGTAAATCCTGGCTCAATATCATGGAAGACAAAGATACCAGGAAAAAGGTAAACTTCATGTTCTACCTCCTGTATGTTAAAGTAAATACAAATATTCCGGTGGTTTAATTCCGGAATCTAAAATACAATGAGGTAGATTTTAATTAAGCAGGGGAAGATTTGTTTGTGTATGACAAACTAAATCAGGGGGAGCATTTGCTCTGAGTGAATTTGAAGATTCATTCCCGGGGAAATAAAAAGAATTTTCAGTTTGAGAATGACTAGCGGGAGTAAGGGAGTTTCTGTGGTTTCTCTCGGCTGGCTGCTCTTCAGTATTGCCTTCTTCTGCAGGCTGCATACAACCACAAGGTTCACTCAAATTACTACAGCAACAATCAGTCTCCTGATGTGAATTACAGCAGGAGGATTGCAGACGGGTATTTTCTAAATTCCTATTGAAGTGATAGGAATCAATCAGCCCGAATAGGGAAGATGCCAAAAGGCTTAAAACGATAATATGATTTAATAATCCGTTCACGGTATAAAATTAAGACCTAATCCTCCTTTTAACCAAAGAATTCTATAGGTATTCACAATTTGTTACATCAGAAATAATCCTATTCTTCAGCTTTTAATGATGTAGCAAACTCTCGAATACTACGCCCCAGACTTCTGGCAAGTTCCGGAATTTTTCGTCCCCCAAAGAGTAATACAATGATTAAAAAAATGAGTAATGCTTCCCAGGGTCCTAAATTCATATTTCCTCCAACATAGCCGTGTTCTTTTGAATTGCTAAATGATTTTTCAATGCTTCAACCGTATTGATATTTGCTAATTCATTTTCAAAGTCATCCATTAAAATAACAGAAATGTTCAGGGTATTTAAAATTGATAATAACGAAAAATTGCCTTTTAAATATGCCTTTTCAAAAACCGGTAAGCAATTTTTATGATACAGGGCAGCCAGGGGTATGAATTGCTTTTTCACCTGAGGAAGGATTATATCTGCAGCAGGAAATTGAAGCAGGCTTTTCTTCAATTTATTTAGCACATCAGATTGAATAAAGGGCGTATCCACTGAAAGGATAAAATTCCAGTCAGTAGAAGAATTTTGCAATGCCGTTATCACCCCAATGAGAGGGGCTTGTTTTTCGTATCTGTCCTGAATATTTTCCAACAATGGGGAATAGATTTTTTTTCCAACGGAATACACTCTGGAAAAATGGGGTGCAATTGTGGTAAATATTTTATCAAGAAAACTCACCCCTTTTATTTCCGCCAATGCTTTAGCACTGCCGAAGCGGTGGCTCTTTCCCCCGGTGAGGATATAAGCATTAATTAGTGGAATTTTATCCATGTTTGCACTCTGATGATTCTTTGCTTCCGTCAGTAAAACAGGCATACTTCCAAATAGGAACATCTTTTTTCAAGGTGGAAATAAAGTAGGCCATTGCTTCAAAAGCTTCCATTCTGTGGGATGACTCAATAACTACAAATAAAGAGGCTTCACCTACCGGAACCAACCCCACTCTGTGAATGCATTTCAAAGATTGAATGGGAAAGGATTTCAGAACATACTCTCCCAATTTCTGCAATTCTAATTCAGCCATTCGAGGATAGAATTCATATTCCAATGCGGTGATTTCTCTTTCATTTTCGCATGATCTGACTTTACCCAAAAAATGCAGTTCAGCACCGTTATCACCCTTCGGGTCAGAAAGAGTTTCAGTGTCAATTTTATCTTTTATAATAGAAGTAATCAGCATTTATCCTCCTGACACGGGAGGGATTAGAGCTACTTCATCCCGATGAGTTAACACTTTATTTTCTGCTGCATACTCAAAATTCACAGCCACCCTCATTGGCAGCCCATTTAATTTCTCAGGGTTTAATTTACGAATCTCATTTAACAGAATATGAACTGTAGCTCCTTCTGGTAATTTCATTTCCATCCGATCCTGATTTAAGGCTTCTTTCACCAGAGAAAAGTTTCTAATTTGAATAGTAACCATAGGTTAATTCCTCCAATTAAATTGTTTCATGGTAATTTCATCTCCGGGCATGAGATCAAATTCACCTGGTGGTGCTTCTAATATACAGTTGGCATCAAGGCTTGAAGTGAGCATATGTGAGCCGTCTTGGGGAAATGCCGAACACATAATTTTCCCGTTTAAATTTATCCAGAATTTACCAAACCTGAAGCGGTGTTTAGATTTTTCTACAGAAAAAGTGTCGGTGAGAGTTGCCTTCATAGGGGGCAGAGGTGTCTCCTGCTGAAGGTGAGAAATCACAGCAGCAATATATTCCTGAAAACAAATAAAAGAAGATACAGGGTTTCCGGGAAGTCCAAAAATTAAACAGGAGTCAGCTGTTCCAAAAAAAAGAGGTTTTCCCGGCTTTTGGTTCACTTTCCAGAAATGTTCCTGTACACCGGATTCGATGAGTACTTTACGCACATAATCACTTCTACCCATGGATATCCCACCTGAAGAAATGATGATATCTGCCTGTTTCAATGCTGTTATGAAAAAGGATTTCAGGGAAGATTGATCATCGGCAACAACATCTTGCAGGATAATCTCACCGCCTACCGATTTTATCATCTCTCCCAAAACAAATAAATTTGAATTGTAAATCTGTCCTTTGTCTAAATGTTTACCCGGTTCAACCAATTCATTCCCCGTTGCAAAAATAGCTACTTGTGGTTGGCGGGCAACTTTTACCTCACCATAACCAAAAGTGGCGAGAATACCCATTTCTCCAGCGGAGATCCTCCTCCCTTTTTCAATGAGCAAAGTATTTCCTTTAACTTCTTCTCCCTCTCTGCGGATATGATCTCCTTTTCTTGCTTGTGTGTATATCTTAACGGAGCCACTATCTGAATACCCACTACTGTTTTCAACAATGACAATGGCATCTGCACCTGGAGGAATCATAGCTCCAGTCATACATTGAGCACATTCACCAGACTGCAATTCTGTACTAAGAGGGTTTCCTGCAAAACTTCCCCCTACCATTTTAAGAGTGAGAGGATTCTCCTCTGTTGCTCCTATAGTATCTATGGCTTTTACAGCAAAGCCATCCATGGCAGAATTATCAAAGCGAGGCATGGGAAACCCAGCATAAATATCTTCGTACAAGACCCTCCCCCCCGTCTTATCCAGATTTATAATTTCACTCCCCGTTCCGGTAAGATGATTCTTAATAATTGTCTTGGCTTCATGAACAGGAATCATATCATTTCCCTCAGAAGAAAGGTAATGGCAATTAGAATAACCACTCCCATTATTTTTTGTACTGTACGGGGTGAAAATTTATTTGACCCGAACCATGAACCAAGAAATCCGCCAACTCCCACAGCCCCGGCAAGGGGGAGAATAAGCGGTATGTTAAGGGTGCCAGCCTGGGTTCGGGCTATTAAACCGGTTAAGGAGTTCACCCAGATAAACAATGCACCGGATGCAGAAGCTTCCTTTTGGGAGGCTAACCCTGCCATAACCAAAAGGGGTACCAGATAAATACCCCCACCGATTCCAACAGCACCCGCTGCAAATCCCAGCACTGCACCAAGAACCAAAGTGAAAATCCATTTTTGAACAGAAGTAAGCTTTAAGGATGATTTCAGTTCCCCAATAAAATATATTCTCATTGCAACCAAAATAAGCGTAAGCAGCAGTAAAATTTGAAAAATAAATTCAGGGAGAGCTAAGCTTCCTGCAATATAGGTCATGGGAATGGAGGTAATTAAGAAAGGAAGAATTAATTTCAAATTTCCATGACCACTACTCCAAAAATTAATCATCCCCATGAATGTGACAATCAGATTTAACAATAGTGAAGTAGTAGGGATAAAAGGAAATGCAATGCCAAAGATGACTAACAAAGCAGTATAGGAGGATCCTCCACCTAATCCAACAGAGGAATAAATAAAAGCAATGAACGAAAATAATATTGGAAGAATAATTTCCATTAGGGATGGAGAAATTCAATTCTGTAATAATTTGTGAAATTGTTCATGAATGCTTTTCTCCTTTCAGCATGTGATACGCATGAAATATATCAGGGATGAGAACCTGAAGAGCATCAGTAACAGCTGAAGGGCTGCCGGGAAGACAAATGATAATAGAATTTCCTATAACACCGGCAGATAAACGGGAGAGCATGGCAGTTTTCACTTTTCCTCTCCCCCAGTCGTGAAGGGCATTCTCAATTCCAGGCAGTTTATACTCCATGAGGGGTTCAACCGTATTTATTGTCAAATCTCTGGGTCCCAAACCTGTACCGCCTGTAGTCAGGATGAGCTCAACCCCTTCTTCAAACCAAAATTGAATCAAGGGTTTCAGGTTTTCAGATCCGTCTGGAAGCACTTCATAATGATTTACTTTGCATCCCGCATTGGTAAATCCATTAATCAAAATGGGACCTGAACTATCCTCTGCTTTCTGGGATGCTACTGAGTCGCTAAGGGTGATAATCCCCACATGCGGTCTGTAATCCCCGGAATGGTGAGATTTTCCCCCTCTTTTTTTTAGGAGTTTTATTCCACGGATTTCCATCTTTTTATCTACTGCCTTACACATATCATAAATGGTAAGAGCGGCAGCTGAGACTGCAGTTAAGGCTTCCATCTCAACCCCTGTAGATTCTCTGGTTTTTACAACTACTTCTATATTTATTCCTTCTTTTGAAATTTTAAAATCTATACCCGTATAAGACAGGTTTAATGGGTGACATAATGGAATTATATCTGAACACTTTTTGGCTGCCATAATTCCTGCAATGCGGGCACAGTTGAGTACATTTCCTTTAGGGATTGCATTATTCTGGATGGCTGCTAAAGTTGCAGCGGAGAGGAATATCCAACCCTCTGCCACAGCTGAGCGCATGGTGGGTATTTTATTCGTCACATCCACCATATTCACTTCTCCATTTCGATTTATGTGTGTAAAATTGTTCAATACATCACCCTCCAATCTGTGCCATGGAATCACGATGTTCACCCTTTATTTTTGCTGCCTCCCAACCATCAATAGGCTTTTTCCACATCGCACTTAGAATCAACTTTTTCAAATCTTTTGAGGAGTCGTTCATTAACATTTCAGGTAGTATATCCGTTTCATCTCTTGAAAATAAACAATTGCGAATCTTTCCGTCTGCTGTGACCCTGATTCTGTTGCAGTTTCTGCATAGACTGCGGGAATAAGCAGGAATAATGGCCACTTTCCCTTTATATCCCGGTACCCGAAATATTTCATGTTCTGTTGTAGTTCCAACTACCTTTTCCAACTTGGGGTACTGTGAATAAAGCAATTCCCCTATGTGATCAGCACTCATAAACTTTCCTGTCTTCCAGACCTGATGAGAATCAAACGGCATAAGTTCTATAAATCTAACCGTAAGGTTACTTTTTCGGGTGAGATCAACAAATTTACAAAATTCATCGTCGTTAAATCCCCGCAGGGCCACTGTATTGATTTTCACAGAAAGTTTCGATGACAGAGCAGCCTTGATTCCTTTCATGGCCCTCGTGAAGGCATTCCTTCTGGTTAGTTGGGTGTATTTTTTGCTATCTAACGTGTCTAAACTGATATTTAATCCATCGAGCCCAGCAGCGATTAAATCGTTTATTTTCCCTTTTAGCAGAACACCATTGGTGGTGAGATGAACAGACTCAATGCGGGGAGTATCAGCAGCAGATTTTACAATTTGGGTAATTTCAGGATGCAGGAGAGGCTCACCTCCTGTAAACCGGATTTTCGTCACACCTAAACTTGCAGCCGAGGAAAGGAGATTTGAAATTTGAGCTTTGGTTAAGGTTTTAGGAGATTTGCAACATCCTAACCCATCTTCAGGCATACAATAGAGACAACGAAGATTACAGGTTTCGTTAACAGCTATACGTAAATAGGTGAATGTCCTGCCGAATTGGTCAATGACAGGTACCCGAAATGGTATTGAAGCCTCTCTCGGGAGAGGGGTAATATAATTTTTAATCGTTTCCATTCTCTTTCCAATTCATCCCATTATTGTGGGAATCGGGAGCTGATTCTGACATTTCTATCAGAACCGTATCGGCATCAAACCAGTACTTTTCTCGTGTAGGTTTTTCAGCTGTGAGATAGATTCTTACTTATATCCGATGAGTTAATTTATTATAATAAGACCTGTATATCCTATTATTATATTTTCAAGTATGTAATTGATAACTTTCCTCAATATAGGGGTCTTTCTGAGGAATCAGATTCCAATTACTTAAGGTGGAAAATACCACCCAGCAAAGTACCCCTGTTATTCCTATTATTGTTCCAGCTTCTAAAAATCCAATAACAGGAATATCTCCTATGAGAGGTGGGAAGATCATCAAATACAAATCTACCCAATGCCCGGATAATACCAACACCGAAGCTATGAGAAGATATTTTTCAGAGCGTTTGGTTTTTCTAAAAAGTAAAATGGTAAAGGGAGCCAACCAGTTTAAAATAATATTCAATATGGCAAGTAAGCCGAATGACCCTATATGTCGTTTCAAATAATACCCGGTTTCTTCAGGCAGATTTGCATACCAAATAAGCATATGCTGAGAAAACCAGATATAGACCCAGAAGGTAACGAATGCAAACAGATAGCGTCCCAATTCATGCAGATGGTCGTCTTTTAATTGTGGCAGATATCCACTTCGTCGTAAATAAATTAGTACAATGATCATAAAGGATAATCCTGCCGTAAACATCCCTGAAAAATTGTACAAACCAAATATGGTACTGAACCAATGAGGCTCTAATGACATAATCCAATCAAAGCTTGAAATGATGTAGGCAATGCCCCCGATATATAGCCAAGCTGCAGACCATCGTACAGCCTTTCTGGTATGAGAAATTTTACCTGTTTCATCCTGTCGGCGTGAATGATTCACTATAGGTCTCCCTAAAAAATACCAGATACCATAATAAATAGGTATGCGAATCATAAAACTATTCAGGTTCAGCCAGGGTTCCTTCCCTAAAAGTATGGGATCATTTGCCACTACTTCTGTGTGGGTCCATTCATATAAAGAATGAGCACCAATGGCAACCGGCACCATTAATAAAAATCCTATGAGAAGAGAAGAAAACATAGCTTCAGGAATTCTTCTGATTACCACTGCCCAGCCAGCATTACTCACATATTGGATGGCAACGAACATCATACCACAAAATCCAATTCCCGTTATATAATAGGATGCCAACAGAATATTTGGCCACACCCGTTCCGTTGCAAAAAACCCTATTATTATAGTCAATAATCCAATAGCCGTAGCAAGGCTGAACTTATTAAATAAAGAGTGTTCTATTTGAAAGTGTACTTTTTTCATTATTATTTCAGTGTTTTAATAAATTCTGTTACCTGCCATCTGTCTTCTCTTTTTATCTGGATGTCATACCCAGGCATATTGCCGATACCTCTGGATATTAAATAGTACAGCTCTCCGTCTTTCATATTATGAACTTTATCTGTCTTAATTGAAGGCGGAGGCGGAACTCCTCTTTTAGTCACAGGACCATCTCCATCACCATTTAGTCCGTGACAGGTTTGGCAAAAGGCAGCATAAATAAAAGCACCCCGGTTTAAATCTATTTCATGATTTTCAAGAGGATTGTGCAATACTTCCCCTGCATTTTCTGCAGTCAACTCTCCATCGGGATATTCAGGCAAATATCCTATTGGAATGCTTCCCTCTGGAGGTGGCTGCAATGTTTTTCTATCGGGGAAATTCGGGTTTTCTGAGTAGGCACTGTAAGCAGGAGAATAAACCATTTCCGGGAGAAATTCTACATTAGGACTCCCAATATCCCTTGATAGAAACTGACCAAAGAGGTATAATCCCATAATTGAAAAAATTACATATAAAATTGACTTGGCTTTCATTTTAATTTTCCAACATTTTACCATTGTTTCTGAGAACAATATCTTCTAAAATAGAGGAGGGATTTGGCTTGTCTCCCTGTTTCATCACCAAATAAAACCTATCATTGGTGGCTCTCAGGCTGGGTTGAAGAGAAGGTCTCCCGAATTTTATTTTTTTCCACATGAAAAAGGTAAACACCGTTCCCAACCCTGCAAAAAGGACTGTCACCTCAAAGGCAACGGGCATGAAAGCAGGCAGAGAATTCCAAGGTCTTCCTCCAATATTTATTGGCCAGTTCACTGCTGAAACCCAATACTGCCCCAGCACTCCAATTGTCAATCCCAGAAAAGCAAACATAAAGCAGGTTCGGGATAATCTTGATTTTTTCAATCCCATGAGAGCATCAAGACCATGAACCGCATAAGGAGTATAAGCATCTACAATATCAAAACCAGCGGCCCTCACTGCAGACACAGTTGAGGAAAGATTAAATTCATTGGTGAATTCTGCGGTATAGTTTTGCTGCATAACTATTTTCCCTTCCCTTTAAAATTTAATACGGACTTTACTTCTCCCATGGAAATCATCGGCATCGTTCGAATAAACAAAAGGAAGAGGGTAAAAAAGAGACCGAAGCTTCCCAAAAGGGTCCCTATTTCTACCCAGGTTGGCGTGTACATAGACCATGATGAGGGTAGAAAATCCCGATGAAGTGAGGTAACTATAATGACAAATCTTTCGAACCACATTCCAATATTTACAAATATGGAAAGTATGAATACCATCACCACATTTCGGCGTATAGAACGAAACCAGAAAAATTGAGGTGTAATTAAATTGCAGCCTACCATAATCCAGTACGCCCAGGCATAAGGACCCAAAGCTCTGTTTAGGAATACGAACTGTTCATATCCGTTCCCTGAATACCATGCAATGAAAAATTCTGTAGCGTATGACAGAGTAACAATACCGCCTGTAACTATGATGACTTTTGTCATATTCTCAATATGATTCAGCGTGATATAGCTTTCCAGTTTCAGGGTTTTCCTGGCAATGATCATGAGGGAGAGCACCATGGCAAAACCACTAAACACTGCCCCTGCCACAAAATAAGGCGGGAAAGTAGTAGTATGCCAACCGGGAATGGAAGATGTGGCAAAGTCAAAACTTACCACCGTATGTACTGACACAACCAAAGGTGTAGCCAATCCTGCTAATAATCCATACACGGTTTCATAGCGGTGCCATACCCGGTAGCTGCCATTCCACCCCAAACTGAGAACCCCAAAAAAGAATTTTTTAATTTTATTTTTTGCTCTGTCCCTCACAGTGGCTAAATCGGGAATTAACCCAAAATACCAGAAAACTGCAGAAATGGTGAGATAGGTACCAATTGCGAATACATCCCATGCCAAAGGAGAGCGGAAATTAATCCACAATGGACCTCTGAAATTGGGGTAGGGGAAAACCCAATAAGCCAACCATGGCCGCCCCATGTGAATGATTGGAAATAGTCCTGCACAAATCACTGCAAAAATTGTCATTGCTTCAGCTGACCGGTTAATGGACGTTCTCCATTTTTGACGAAAAAGAAACAGAATGGCAGAAATGAGAGTCCCTGCATGGCCAATCCCAACCCAGAACACAAAATTAGTAATGTCGAATGCCCAGCCTACTGTTTTATTCAAGCCCCAAGTACCAATTCCTGTAGCGATCTGATACCCTACAGAAACTACCCCCAGTGTAAGGGCAGAAGCAGCAAAAATAAAACCCAGCCACCAAAGCCAAGTGGGTTTTCTTTCCATAATGGAACAGACATCATCTGTAACATCGGCGAGATTTTTATTCCCCTCAATATGAGGTTCACGGATTGACACCGACTTATCCATGATGTTTATCCTTTGATTTTGCTTTTGATCTGTTTCTTACCTGGGTGAGATAACCCACGGTGGGCAGCACATTCAATTCTTCCAATACTTTATAATGCCTGCCCCCTTTCGTCAATTTGGATATCCGGCTATCAGGATCATTCAAGTCACCAAAAACAATGGCATCTGCAGGACAGGATTGTTCACATGCCAGTTTGATATCACCATCTTTCAAATCCCGGCCAAGACGTTTCGCTTCAAATTTTGCTTCCTGAATCCGCTGAACACACATGGAGCATTTTTCCATTACTCCCCGAGATCTTACCGTAACATCAGGATTTAAAACCATGTTTTCCATAATATCCTCACGGGCATATTCAAACCAATTGAACCGGCGGACTTTATAGGGACAGTTATTGGCACAGAAACGCGTCCCAACGCAACGGTTATACACCTGTTGATTTAATCCTTCGGAGCTGTGTACCGTTGCCAGAACCGGACATACAGGTTCACAGGGGGCATTATCACAATGCTGACACATCATAGTCTGAAAGGCTACATCTATATTTTCACCCTCTCCAGAATAGTAGCGGTCAAGTCGAAGCCAGGCCATATCCCGTTTTCGCAAAACCTCATCTTTACCCACTACAGGAATATTATTTTCAACTTGGCAACTAATTACACAGGCTGAACATCCGGTACAGGCAGATAAATCTATCGCCATTCCCCAGTGGTGTCCTGTGTAAGTATGATCTTCTTTCCACAGCGTGGTAACAGGATGTCCATGATGACTGCCGGAAGTAGGATCAGTCTTGTATTCATCAAAGGTAGTTTCCTGAATAAAGGGTCGTTCAGGCATGATAGCAGGAGAAGTTTCCCTGGGATTTTTCAGAGTATGGTAAGTTTGTGTCATAGCAAGCTCCCATTTTTTACCCGTTTTCTCTACTTTTACCTGCTGCCCGGTAAATTGGAATCCCTGATTATAATAGATGAACGTTGAAAGGGATGAACCAACCGTTGCCCCCTTTTCCACGGTAGGTTTTTTCTGCAGCCAATCAGGACCAATGGAATGAAAGCGCTCAGTCCCCTCTCTGCCATACCCAAGGGCTGCTGCTATGGTATTGTTTCTTTGTCCCGGTTGAATAAGCACAGGAAGTTCCACTGAACCTGTACCCTTGTCAAGACGAATTACATCACCTTTTTCCACCCCCAGATTTTTTGCAGTCTCTGGGGCTATACAAGCAGTATTATCCCAAGTGACTTTGGTAATTGGGTCAGGTAATTCCTGTAGCCAGGGATTTTCAGCATGTCTGCCAAATCCCAACTGTGAAGATGTGAAAAGAACTAACTCAATGCCTTTGGTTTTGGATACTGCAATTTTAGGCTTCACCTCAGAAAAAGATGTCAATTTCAATCTCTCTGGTTTTAGGAGGGTATATCCTTCATGTACCCATTCGTACCAAAACCGGGTGAAATTCTGACCCCCTTTTTTTCTTTTGGCATAGGCTGATTTCCAATAGGTTCTTACCAAATCTCGTTCATTTCTTTCCCTGCCCGTCCAAACAGCAAGAGATTTCCGCGGTGACCTGTTCTCTCCCAAAGCGTTAAGGACCGGCTGTGTCATTGACAAATGACCTGCAGATAGTTCGCTGTCATTCCAGCTTTCCATATCATGGAGTCCTGGAGCGATGACATTGCAGGACTTTGTCGTTTCATTTTTCTTAAATGAAAATGACACAGCCAGATCCGTTTTACCCATCAACAATTCGAATTCTTTTCCCTTAGGCAGGGCATAGACAGGGTTCACACCATCCAAGATTAATGCACCTGTTTTTCCGGACCGTAATCTGTCTATAAGGGCATGCATATTTTTATCTGAACCGGCATATTGCTTTGAGGGATTTTTAACTACAATACTGTGGTTTATATTTCCTAATACATGATTTATTCGGTTTACAGCCAATTGAAGGTTATAATCATTCATCCCTGAAATTACGATAGATTTCCCTCTATACTTTTTCAGTTGACGGGCAAGAGTTATAGCATCTGAGTTTTGTACCTTTTTCCCCTGGAGGAGTTTGTCAACATCCCTGATTAAGCGGGTGATTTCTGAAGGACTTAAGGGTATTCTTTCATCAGCTTTTGCCCCAGTTATAGAAAGTCGGGACTCTACCTGTACCAGTGTTGAAATATGCTTCATTTTTAAATCACGCATTTTCATAAAGTCTTTGGTAAACTGAACAGGGGATAACCAGGTACCTAAGAAATCTGCGTCAAAACTGAGGATGTATTCTGCCTGATCAAATTTATACGCTGGGATCAGCCGTTTGCCATAATGAGTCTCATGAGCATCCAGAATCGCCGAGTAGGAATATTCATCCCATTGCACATGAGTTACCTTTTTAAACTTTTGCTTAAATTGGTCAATAGTAAACTGTAAAGAAGGGCTGGTTATGGTACCCGTAAGAATGGTAATCTCTTTACCTTTGGATTGAACTTCTTTTAATTTTTTAACAACAAATGTGTCAACCTCTTCCCAAGTTGATTCTTTTTGATGCAGCATGGGTTTAACAATGCGCTTTGCATCATATAATTCCAATAGACTTGCCTGACATTGGGAACAAAGCCCTCCCTGTGTAAGAGGGTGGTTTGGATTTCCTTCCAGTTTAATGGGGCGTCCATCCCTATTTTTTACATGCACCCCGCATCCGGCTTCACAGGCAAAACTAGTAGAAGCATACCAGGTGGCTTTTCCCGGGAGAACCTCTTCTGGTTGAATAAGGAAGGGGATGGCTTTTTGCACAGGTGTTTTTGTGCAGCCAACCATGAAGGCACCAAAAGAAAACCCTGCCAGCTTCAAAAAACTTCTGCGGGAAAATTCCATAGTCTGTTGAACTTCTGTCAATTCTGGTAAATCAGTTTTACAGCAATCACCTCCACAATCCTGATTTTCGTAGCTGCTATAATATGTCTTATTCTTCGGCATAACTTGCTTTAAATTTTTAATAATGACAGGCAGAACAGTCCTGAAGCTGAGCCGTCCTACCGGGAGCTGTTGACATAGTGGAATGGGCATCCCGGTGACAATTTAAACACCAGCCCATGGAGAGGTCGTTCTCCTGTTTCACTCTGGACATTTCTGAAACTTTCCCATGACATTGACTACAATCTACCCCTGCATTGATATGAGGTTTATGGCTGAAAAAAACATAATCAGGAAGGTTGTGAACCTTTATCCACTCTACTGGTTTCTTTTCATTAACCGGAGATCCGGAACCATTCATTCCCAATGATTGATAAATTTTCAAAATTTCCTTACTATTAACTGCTGGTCTTTTTTCTTTTTCTGATAATCTGATTTCATTCATGGTGGTATTGACAAATTTGTGGCAATTCATACAGACGTTAACTGAAGGAATGCCAGCATGACGGCTGTCTTCTGCACCGTAATGGCAGTACTGACAAGAAATTTCCATCTCCCCTGCATGTAGTTGATGGGAAAAAGCAATGGGCTGCTTTGGTTGATAGTCCTGTTGGTTCCCCGGTAAATGAAAACTGGAGTTCTGGAAAGACATAATAAGTCCCACAACCAGGAGAATGGCAGTGAGAATCAATAACTGTTTATTTAACAGATAGTCCACAGATGTTTACTCCGTCAGCTCTTTCTCTAATTGAATGGCTTTGGGAAACAAAACATTATTTTCTAAATGAACGTGCAAATGGATGTCATTTTCCATATCCTCCAGCTGAGCATAGGCTGCTTTAAAACTGTTACATCCATCAGAAGGAGGCACGAATCCTCTGCTCAGTTCGTTGATTTGTTTTAAGGCATTGCCTGCTTCATCATGTTCCATTTCCATTACTCTGATAGGATTGGCTACAAAAGGACTAATTTGCCCCGGATTAATTTCGGTTGCTGCCACTCTTGCCAACTTCAACACATAAGGAAACAATATCTGCTCCTCCTTTACCATGTGATGATGGAGTTCTGACAACAGGTTTTTAAACAGCTTAGCAATTTCTATCGTTTCAGGATGTTTTTCTCCATGCACCCGTGCCACCTTATCAATGAGTTCGGCTGTAACGGGTCCATTGGAATATATATAAGCATGGTGTTTGGTAGTAATATGCTGAATCAACTTATCCACCGCCATGCTTTCAAAATCAACTTCAGGTTTTGACGCGTTAATGACCAGATCAAGGTCTTCTATAACTTTTTTCATATCAGCACCTTTTTCATCACAGGCTGCTGATAATTCTTTATTACCACCACAGCAAAAATCCAGACCATATTTTTTAAATACAGAGGCTGTTCTGATATTTTGGTTTACAATTTCAGCAATGGTTGTATTTGGTTCAATGTGTTCCATATTTAGAATCTCTTATTAAATATATTTTTTTACGGGTTTTTATATTCTGCTTTTGGTCCTAGATAGTACCAGTAATTCAATATGGCACAAAGAGCATAGAATACAGCAAAACCGAACATGGCATATTCTGGTGTGGTGGCTTTCATTTGTTCACCAATCACTTTTGGAATCAAA
>CAZKEL010000029.1:0-30214 GCA_964551815.1 uncultured bacterium | reverse complement strand
GTAAAATAACTGTAATCACGAGGAATAAATCCTGGTGAAAATAAATAGTTGATAAAATCCTCGGCAGTCTCATTTTCTCCAAACACGGTTTCAAAAACCACGTCTTCATTGATGGTATCAGTAAGCCGGGTAAGAAGCCCGTCAGCGTCATATTGGAACTGTCTCCTGCGATAATTATCCGGTTCATTTTCTATGCTCCAGTCTATATATTGTACCTTACCCAATACATCCCGCTGAACATGCATTTTCCCTGCATCATCCATGGCATCATGAAAAAGTCGGATTCCCTGATACATCTCTCTGAAGTTGCTGTAATATTCAACTTGGTTATCCTTATTTTCTATGACTTTGCATTTATAGAGGTCTCTAAGGGTTACCAGATAGCTCTTATAATTATCCAGTCGTTTACGATAATACTTATAGACCTGAATGAATTGTGTTCGAGCCAGTTCTGCCTGAATGCGGTGGATATCAGCTTCTATGGTATCATCGGTAATTTCTGCAGATTGATAGCGATAGTTAAACTGTGGTCGGTCATCACTATACTTATAAGGGGTGATATCCAATTCATCCTCGTAGCGGTGGATTGTCCTCTGAAATTTTTCTTCATGACTATTGAACTTTTGGTCCAAGGTGGCAAGTCGTTGATTAATTTCATAAGCAATGATATAATGAAAGCGTGCCTTATCAAACCCATCCTCAATGGCAGCAGCAATTTTCTTAAAATCAAGTAGTTTACTGATGGATATATCTTGCACCGAAGCAAGAATATTATCTGATAAGTAAGGATCAGTTTCAACAGGCTGGGCAGCTGTTGAGAGTTTTACTACACTTAAAAATATTCCTGTTATATAAATTATCTTTTTCATTATACACCTCATTATAAGTTCAGTTTTTCAAGTCAACCCCATGGGGATTTTTTCTTGCTTTTCAATATTACCAGTATTGAAAAATGAGATGCAAGCATTTAATGCATTACTTTAAGTAAAGGGGTTAATAAAATTTATAAGTCATTGTAATATAGTTATATAAATATAATATTTTATTTATTATTGGTATGAAGAACAATAATGTGCCCCCAATATATTGTGTGGGACATTAAAAAAAATCACAATCGAAAAATGAAGTTGGATTAAATTTTTAAAATTTAAAATTGGATAAATAATGCACTGACTACAATATGTAGTAGGTAAGGGATTTTAAAACAACAAGGAAAGTTTGGATTTAGGGATGAAATTTAAGACAGAGTTTTGAGGAAGTGAGATTTATTCATAGGTCATTAGTCATAGGTCATTGGGCATTGGTGGCGGGGAAGGAGCAGAATTAAACTGTAAGAATCTAAAGAATCGTGAAGGAGGCAAGAAAGGGGAGTTAGGAACTCCTTGATTTGGATTTAAGTCAGAGGTACTTACAGAGGATATTTGAAGCGAATAGCCACCATCAATTGACAATAGCTATTAAAAACTGCTAAATAATAACCAATGACGGTAACAGTTATTTACATGGCAACTTAACTACCACAGGTATTCGCAAGAATACAGTTTACCAACTGGACAATATCCAAGACATTTGCTAAACCATCTTGATTCATATCTGATGAGCAATTTGAGTAACAGGTATTTTCCAATACGCAATTGGCTAAGAGTACCACATCCAATACATTGAAGCCGTCATCATTATTCATATCGCCTAAAGGTTCGCAGTCATCGCCCGGGAAATTTACTTCACCGGGAGTTCCCATATCGCCATCGCCAAATGGAGTTGTTGCTTCCAACCAGTTTTCTCCAAGGCTATTATCCATTTCAGGAGAGATGAGCATCATGGAAATTCCGCTCTCATCAGGAAATGTCACACCATTATCATAGTGTACTTCATCAATTATTACACCTGAAGGATGTTCAATGATAACCTCATCCCAAAGGTTGGAAAGACTGAAGTTTGAATATTCATAATCTACAGCTACTCCTCCATTTACTGCTGTATCCTCTTCAGAACCTAATATCATATAGGTCTGAGGAGCTACCCAGACATCGGTTGAAATTGTATGGGCCTCACCACCTGTATCTCTGAGGATAAGTCCGTTTAAATTAATGTTGTCCTCAGAAATATTAGTAATTTCGATCCATTCCCCATCTACATCTGAAACGGCTGCAGGATTTTGGTGAATTTCATTGATAACCAACCCCAGATTTAAATCTGTTGCTTCAATGGGAATTTTCCACACTACGGGGCGGTGGTCAGAAATATAATTTTGATAGGAGGAAGACCCCATATAGTCGTCCAACCTTAGAGTATAGGTGTTGGCATTTTCGTTTTCATTAAATAGAGGAGCAGAAATGAGTATATGATCTATTAATCCTGCATAGGAACCCCAGGGATAAGAATTATAATAAGAGTTTCCTGCTATGGTAGTAGTAACAAAAAAAGCAACTTCACTGCTCACTAAGGGCCAAAGTGAATTTGAGCTTTGAGGATCATCTATATGATCATTAAAGTCTCCTGCAACAATAATATTGGTATTAGGGTTACCGGAAATATAATTTTCCAATATTTCAGAAGCTTCAAAGCGTTGATCGAATCCTTCGTCGTAGGCTTTATAATGAACATTTATTATTTCAAAATTCAGATAGGAAGAGCCACAATGCCAATCTATTTCAGCCCAAAGGGGATAACGGCCGGCAAAAGCCCATCCTTCGCTTGGAAAGAGTGTTTGGCTGGAAAGAATTTCAGCACAATCTCTTCGAACAGCCAGACCTAAATCTAAATTTGTGCTGTTGTAATTTGAATGAATAAATTCATATGCTGGCAGACTTGAAGAGAGTTGGTTAAACTCAGACATATCATCAATCTCCTGGATTGCAATAATATCCGGTAGAGCATCAGCAATAATTTCATTTACCAGATTTATTGTATTGGAGTGCTGGGCAAATTCTTTAATGTTCCAGGTCATCACCTCCACGCCATGCCAATTATTCACCAGGGGAAAGTTATAACTGTTTTGAGCAGGGGTAACTGCCAGCGTATCTTCAGGTGGACAGCTTTGGGTTGATACCCAATTACTGATTAATATCACCAAAAAGATTCTCCAAAAACCCGGTGTATTTATATAAGTTATATTTCTGCGCATATACTCGAATTTACCGGAGTAAAATTTACAATTTTGTGACGGAAACTGTATTTTATTGTAACAGGAAAATTGGTTTAAACCAACAATTTACTCAAATAATTAACCAAAGAGGTAAAGATTCTACCGAGAAAAAGGTAATCTAACCATTCAGTTTGTACTTCCGCAAAGGGAGAAAACTTGCCGAGTAGGTCAACAACATTCCCATATTGTTGGTAATAGTTACCGTATTACTGCATTATAGTCGAAAGATAACAGGACAGGTCGGTGATCTGATATATAACTCTCATAAATTTCATAACCACCCATAAAACTACCCATCAAAAGAGTTTGAATTAAATACTCTGAGTCAGTTGGGAGTAAGGCTTTAGACACCAAAATATGATCTAGAAAACTTACATATGGTTCTTTGGGGTAGGTTGCCTGATCTATGTCATAAGCAATAATTTCAGTAGTAAAGTAGAATCTGTCATCCTGAAAAAATGCATCAAAACAATGTTGGCCCGGTGCATCCTTGGTATCATCATTCCAGTCACCTAAAATAATAATATGTGGAAAATCTTCGTAAGCGTCACTTACATACTCATGGAGCATCCCTGCCGCTTTTTTGCGTCTTTCAAGTCCTGAATCACAACATTTCATGTGCAGATTTACCACCCTTAATGTTCTTTCTGTATTACCGGATATATATTGTAAATCAGTTAGGAGGGGAGGTCTTCCGGCAAAGTTATAGTCATTTTCAGCAAAGGGTTCTAAGTGAGTGATGAGTTCAAATTGATCTTTCTTATAGATAGTTGCCAAATCCATAAAAGATGCCTGGGTGGAAACCACAAAGGAATATTCCGGTAAATATGCCATGAGTTTACTAAACCAGCCAGTTCTGCGGATTTCCTGAAACGCTATTATATCTGCATCTAAATCCAGTACTGCTTCTGCTAAAGCCGTAATAGTGGAATCATTGGCGTGGGGGAAAAACTCCACATTCCATGAGATAATATCCAGAGTGTGCTCCTGATTTATGGAGGGGATATCCCAATCATTGCTCTGCAAAATTTTTGTACCGGAGGAAGTCAATGCCGTATGCATTCCCATTGAATAATATTGGTTCAAGGCGTTAGTCTGTTTTTTTTGTATCCACACCGCATCTTCAAAATGTACCTGAAAATCATCTGCCAACAGAGTCTGGCTTGCTCTGCCATCCACTACAGTTTCGTAGCCCATAAAAGTATGGCTGTTCCTGTCAATAAGAAGTTGGATATGACTGAACTCTGTTCCTCCGCCATACCCTTGCATGACGAAAACATGACTATGTGGATCATACCAGGGGAGGGGATATCCTTTTGAATTTCCTCCGGCAACCAGAAAATCCACATCCTCCAGAAAATATCCCAATTGTAAGGCATTCAATGGCTCATTTCCACTCATCTCACCAGATTCAACTTTTTCCAGAAATGCAGTATATTCTTCTTCTCTGTCCCAGGGTACCCCGGAACTGTTAAGAATAATAATGACTTCTGCCCCCTCGCTTATCATCTGTGGAACCCATCTATTCACCGCTGGCAACTCAGGAGAAGAAGCAGTACCCTTCAGATTTTCTGTTAATACTAATTCAGTCAAGCGCGAATTAACTATACCCAAAATTCCAATATTTATGTCTTCAACTTCCAGGATGCGGTAGGGTTTGATATTTTCGTGAATAAGTGGACAGTTGTCACAGCTCATATTTGCAAATAGAAAGGGAAAGGATGCCACAGATGCGGCAGTATTTAAATTTTCAGCTCCCAGTATAAAATCATAACTTCCCGGAACCAAGGCATCATATCCGATGCGGTTCATCCATTGAATCATAGTCTTTCCACCGTCAACCATTCCTAACGGATTTCCCTGGAAAAAATTACCTCCGTCTAAAATGAGCAGTCCCTCACCTTTTTTTGCAGCAGAGGTTCGCAGTTCATCTACATACTTTGAAAAAGCTGCTGCTCCCACTATAGTAGGAGGATAATTTGGGTTCATGAAATTAGCAGTTTGGCTTGCCAATACCCCATGAATATCATTAGTAGTTATCAGATTAATTCTGACAGGCTCTGAAGGAAAAAGGAGGGAGAGTAAAATTCCCCACATAAAATAGGATTTTACCATAGATATCTGATAGAGAAATGAAGTTGAAATTGTGATTCTCTCACCAGATCATAATCTGGTCGAATATCATTAGATACAGGGAATAGATCAGGATGATTAAAAGACTGAATTCCGTAGTTTCCGCCAACATCTATTTGGAGGTTATGAATGGTTTTACCTGTTCCAAAAGTAAAAACTGAAACGGGATTTATTCCCGAAAGGGGGCTTCCTGCATAGATCAGACCTCCCCTGATTGGGGTGCCTTTCTGGGTTTTATACTCAAATCCAAATTTTAAATTTTTGGTATCATTTAATCCTTGATGATTATCAAATTGGAGAAACTCTGTTTCAAAGTGAAGGGAAATATTTTTATCCTGTCCTCCTGCATAACTAATACCAAGAGTGGTTTTTGCAGGTTTTATAAAATTTACACCGGATACTGCATATTTACTGCTATCATTCCAGAATTGATAGAAGCCGTTGGTTGTATCTCTCTCCCAGTGAAAACTGTCAGATTGAATTGTTACTGCAGATTCAAAACCCGCTGCAAAATCAATAAATGAAAACAGAGGAATAGTAGTCGAAACGGAGACAAAATTTTCTGATGGTGTTTGTGCCGATTGAATGACATCCGGATAAGTAGATAAATTCGTTACATCAGCATATAAAGAGTCAACCTGAACGGTTTCTGTGAGTTCAGACTCCAAAATCCGATTTATCGAAAAGCCTACATTCCCATTTAATTGAAGCAGTTCCTGCAGGTTTAAACCAGTAGCAAATGTTACAATCCTCAGCATACCTTCTGTCTCTAATTTTTGAAATCCAACAACGGGGTCTTTCCCTGCATATTCTCCATCTTCTGTGCGGTAGGATCCTCTCACTTCTTCTGTATAGGAATAATTAAAATGAGTCAGGGGGGAGAGGCTTACCCCAACACCCATAGCACCCACACCCAAAATGACTTGATTATAGGTAATTCCAGCCTGAAAATAATTTGTATTGAAAGTATTTGCTACATAATCAGCATGGGTAAGGAATTCATCGAAACTATCTCTTACAGGCATACTGCGTCGTTCAAAAACATTCAGTCTGGTATGCTGCAGGTCAATAGTGGATGGACTTGAAGCCAATGCTGCAGGATTAAATCGTCCTATGCTGCTGCCTGTAGAATTCAATAAATGGGTGTTTCCCAATGCGGCAGATTTTCCTGAACCGGTCAGAAAATCCGCCCCGGTAAATCGGTTAAACAAAGACTGCCCTAAGAGTAATTGAGTGGTACAAAAAGTCAAAATCATCACTGATGCAATAGACTTTCCACTCATATTTGTATTGTTGAAAAATGTTATTAATTGAGTTTGTAATATTCTATTCATTATTAAAGGGCATAACTGAGTTGTAATCTATAGTCCATTTCTCCCCCGGTGACGAGAGGATTGTAAATCCATCTCCCATCAGGAGCTTTGCCGTCTACTACCCGAGTTGAATTTGCTTCTGAAGAATGGCTCACCTTAAACATAACCCGAAACAAGGGGGTAGGCTTTAAATCCACAGATACCCATGAATGTACCGCCCCATTATCTGAGTTAAAGACACGAAAATCTGTATCTTCGAAATACCACAGAAATCCCTTAATATACAGAATTCCTCCTTTCATGGTAAACTGGTGGTCAGCATGATGGGTAATACTAATTCCCATAGTTTCATCAGGAGAACCCATATCTCCCACCATCATATCTCCCCCAAGAGCATTGTCCGTTAAGCGGGGGCGCGGTGAAAAAGTGGTATATCCTTTCGAGTATAATATTTCAAATTGATTATAGCGGGACATGCGCAGCCGAGCCTGTAAACGGGACTCCCGTGAATAAAAAGGGCTGGGATGTTGTATATCAAAAATGCCTCGTCCCTGCCATTTTTGGCGCAGTTTAATACGGCAATTAAATGCTGGTCTCCAGTCAATAGTGGCAACAGTGCGGAAGTATTTTGCATTGTCAGCCTTTCGATTCCAGGTATCCCAGTTTAGCACTCCTACAAAGGAACGGTGAAATTGGTACCGTGAGGAAATAAAAAATCCCTCTTCTGCCTGGGGTTGAGGATTGCCGGAATACAAATAGCTGAATACCGGGTCTTCTAACCAATAGGAATCTTCAAAAATGGTAGTTTTATACCGTTGGTAATTTGAATAGGAGCGTTGATAGGGATTATCATAGTCCAAATCATAGTTACGGTATAAAACGAGAAAATTCAAGTTTGCGAACTGGGTATAAGTATTTACTACCAACGCCGAGGGATTTTTCCCAAAACCAAATACATTATCATCTTTCATCATTTCACCATATTCACCTGCTATAGCAATGTTGCCCAGCACCGTTGAAAAGTCGAACCCTCTCACCCTGAAAAAGGATTGAGCTTCCTTCCATAAGGGTGATTCCGCCTGTGAGCTGTCCATGGCTGCAATTTCCGCATCTGCAGAGTTGGTGATATAAGTGAGATAAAATGCATCTCCGGAATAATCATCATAATCATCAGGACTGAACTCAGAATCATCATCATCATCACCACCAGTTATTGAATTGACGACCTGCGGGATATGAGGCCGGTCATATAATGCTTCGAAAAATGTAAATCCCAGATGTGTACCTGTAAGGGGTGACACTTGGAAATTTCCTCCCCAGGTTACTTCATTCAATGAACTGGTGAGGGGGTGAAAAATTTTAGTTCTATCTCCATTTGCACCAAAGGGTAGCCGGGGCTGCATTACAATGAGAGAAGTAAAACTTGAATCACTGTTAATCACTGCATCCCTGGGATGATGGGAGAGAAAGAAAGCACCGCGAAGATAGGGAGATGACATTTGTAAAGCAGCGCCCCGCATAACATATTGTGAACTGCGGGTCAGATCACCATGTACTCCCGTTGCTCTTTTTGTAAAACCATATCCGGTTCGCCGGGGACTAAAATCATCCCCGGTTTCAAAAATGACGCCCTGACCAAAAGATGCCGTAAAGCTGCCCAGAACGGCTCTGTCTAAACGAAACTGTTGGTTGATTGGTAACTTTTCGATTGAAAGAAAAAACTTCTCAGTATATACATTTAGGGGCTGTCCCATATATCTGTGATAAGAATACCCACCCTTTAAATTATTGGTTGTGGTGAAAGATATTTTATGAAACTGCTCAGGAATACTGGTATCTTTAAATGCTGAAACCGTTCCTTCATCATCTGGATTTGAGGTTATGGGAATGGTGCGTACCAATGAATTAAAACGAATATGAAAAGGAGTCTCCTCAGCTGATTTATCCTCAAAACGAACGAAATCCACCAGGTTCTTATATCCCCAATAACTGATACCGGGAGAATTTTTCAACTCGAAAGTACCGTTGATATAGCCTCGTTGTTTCTGTAGGAGTACTGCTGTAACATCTACCGGACTCAAATTAGGCAGGAGCATGAGGTCATCATAATTCATATCATTCACATTCTGTGGTTCATAAAATCTGTCCAGCCAGACTTCAGATAAACCCTCTGTGCTGCCCTCATTAGATATCCACTGACCCAGTTTATAAGAAGCCCGCTGCATATCCTTTTCAAAGGTTGATTGAGAAGGAAGAGCAACTGTAACTGATTTCCGAATAGTATGGATATGATGGGTAGTGAATCCCGGTAATTTTGTAAGATCATAAATCGTATCAAAATATCCGTAACTATTGCGATATTCTATTAGGGTATTAATCTGACTTTCTGAGAGAGGCAAAGCAGTCAATTCTCCCGGAGATGCTGTATTCAGGTTTATTTTCCCACCATACAATAGACCTATGGTAAGGAATACAATTAGTAAAGACTGCTTCAAAAAGTAATTCCTATTTGGTATTGATGGGTGAGGGGCATAACGGGATGGCTCAACAGTCCATATAAAATCCGGATGGTATTACCACTCATTTCATGATCAATTGAAAAACCGGTACCGAATCTATTGGGGTTAGATTGTGCCCCAATATTCAATTCTAACCCTTTTTTGAATTGGTAAGAAACTCCTCCCTTTATCTGGAGGTCATCTCTGCCTAAAAATTGTTCAGAAACTATAGATGTAGTAAGATGAGGTATGGGAGTATAACTGATGCCTGCATTCATTCTACGTGGCAGAGTATAGGCAGACAAGTTATTTCCAATTTGGGCATTATTCACATTTTTAATAAATACTCCGAAACGGTACTTTTCCCGCAAAGAAGCTAAGGCACCAAAATCAAGAGAAACTGCTGTAATTCCTCCACCCTTAATTCCGTCTGATCCGTCACCATTTACACCAGCAGAATTGCCTAACTCCCATACATGGTAATTCAGAGTACCTCCCACAGATAATCTTGAGTTTTTATCCTGTTGCAGGTCAATTCCTGTTGCAATTGAAATTGCAGATTCATCAGAAAGGGATACCCCTCCATATTTGGTTTCTAATTTTTGAATTCCCAAGGCAATTTTTCCAATATGGGGGTGGTGCATGAGCAGTGACAGCTGATAGGTAGGCAACCAGGGATACCCATATAATTTCCCGCCCCCTGCAGAAAGGTAATTCCCCTCAGTTTCGGAAATGGCAGCGGGATTATGATATATACTCATTTCATTGCCGCTGATGGAGGTGGCTGCACCTGCAAGGGCCCCTGCTCTGGCACCAGTGTAGGCAAAATCTGAAACTGTCTGTCCGTACAAGATAAAATTGAAGAGAATGGATAATAGTAAAATTTTCATTAGTTTTGAACTCCAATAACTACAGGTGCAGCGTCAGATTGGGTTTCTCCCGTTTGCGGATTCTGTGTCTCTATATGCATGATATAGGTTCCTGGTGCAGCGATTTGCCCTAAATGATCTCTACCATCCCAGGCTGAAGATTGTTCATGGCGTGAAACTGTCCCAGATTGAGGATAATATTTGTCAACCAATGAAGTAATGAACCTACCGGACACATCAAAAATTCTGATAATCACTCTTGAACCTCCTTCAAAGGAATAGGAATAATCCAGGCTTTCCCCCAGAGAGGGAATAAGGATAAATGGTGAAGGTAATATGGAAACTGTTGCATCATTGTCCTGAGAAAAATACCCTTCCTGGTCAAAAGATGTTTTAAGGGTAAAATCTTCCTGAGAACAAATCAATATCTGTTTTTCACCGTTATATTCAAACACTGACCCTACTGCTTCCATGTAGAATCGTTTGAAGGGCGGGGTAATAAGATATACGGATGAATCATCATTAGCAATATCCCATTCAGATGGCCAAATGGTAACTTCCAGTCTGTAACCCTTATCGTCTTCCAGGGTGATGGCATGAGGCCCCCCATAAACCGTCACATCAAAATAGTCCACAATTGTACCCTGGATTCGGATTTCACTACAGGATGGACTCCCATCACAATAACCGTTTGAACTTGTACCGCAGTCGTAGTCACCATTTAAAATTTCAGTGTAGGGGGTAAGGCAGCTGCCGTCATCCTTTTCCGCTTCAGGATCAAAATTAGATGAGAGTGTATTGGTACAGCCAAGGATAAACAGGTTTGTAACTTCCCATGAATCTATAAAATTTTCACTGGTTTCATCATGTCCGGTAATGCCATTTCCATTGGAGGATGATTCACCGGATTCGGTTAAATTTTTTCTGGTGTAGGCTTGAAACTCTGTAGCCGTCTGCTGAAAATAGGACTGACTTTCCGCTGGAGTATCGGAGTAATATCCTGGTAGAGAGGATTTATCAACCGCATTTTGTGCATTCCCCCAGAGAAAATAATCTACGTCCTTTACAGGGTTGGCAGCATTTCCATCCCAATAGAAGAGGATGATCATTTCAGCATCGTCATTTAATTTATTACTACTGCCTCCAAAGGAACCTGGTTCAGTTTCAAGCATGCTATTGGATTCTGAACCAAATAGATAAAAATGAGGAGTGAAAGAGGTTCCATAAAAATCTGAATAATTTTCATCCAAAACAAGATGAAGCGTATCCCCGGCAGCCAGGTTAGTTTCAGGAAACTTTGCTGTCAGTCCATTTGCGATATGAGAAGGAGACATTTCACCCTCTGTTTGAATTTTATAATATTCTTCATCATCACAAAGATAATAGTTTTTTAGGTTAACATCTGAGGAGGTTGGGTTGACAATCGAAATGGATTCTGCACTGTTTGGGTGGGTGACAATGCGTGTTAAAAGCAGGTGATCAGCATTCTGCGATAACAGAAAGGATAGTGCTGCCAAAACAGGATAGAGTTTTTCTTTCACTTTATTTTAATAAGGTAATTTTTTTCATCATGGTTTCAGTTGGTGTGGATACTTTTACAAAGTAGATTCCACTGTGACTATTGTCTGCCTTCCATTGGAAGTAGTGACGGGATGCAGGGGGTGATTCATTGACGGTGAGGGTTTCTATACTGCTGCCCTGAGCGGAGAGAATTTCAATCTTTTCAGGGCTACATTGGTTACAACTCAGCATTAAATTAATATGGTTATTAAATGGATTAGGATATGCATTTATTACAATATATTCCATTAGATATTCAACATCATTGAATAGGCTGCAATCATCAGGGTTTTGGATTACCCCTCCACATTCCCCACAGGCATCTAAACTATTGCGGTTACAATCACATTCATCTTCAGGTATTTCAGTACAGCCACAGGTATAAATTGCTCCGGGTCCATTACAGACACCGCATTCATCCTGCATAGCGGTTCCTCCACAGTCACCATTACAATCTAAAGTATTCTCATTACAGTCACAGTATCCCTCAGGAATGGATGTACACCCACATTCTAAAACAGCTCCTGGTCCATCACACACACCACATGCATCTACTGCTGCATTGCCACCCCAAATACCAAGACAATCTTGAATACAGTCATTGGTTGGATCTGTATCACAGACTCCGCAATTATCTTCTATAGCAATGCCCCCACAGGTGCCGGAACAATCAGAGACATTATTGCTGCAATCGCAAAACCCTTGTTGGGGATAGGTACAGTCACCAGATTCACTGTAATTGCAGGCTGAAGTATCACTGCAGACTGGAATTGATCCGGTACAGGCAGAACAGGTATGGGAGCCAATCCCTGAGAAGTCATCCTTATCATTAACAGTCCATTGGGAATTGTCTGCGGTGGTTCCTGCAGCTTGAGCCCAATTCTCTCCGATTCCATTGGCAATAGATTCTTTGCGAATGAGGGTATGATCTTTGGTGGCATTGTTAACACCTGCTACTTCCCAGCCAGTGCCAGGATCGTCACCTACCACACCAATGATGTCCAATATGGTACTGGTGGAAATCTGTTGGAGCGCCCACACATCATCGCCATTGAATATAGAATTATTTGCAATGGTCTGATCACATTCACTGAGAATTTCTGAGATTGACCCTGAAGAACAAAATACCCACACCGAACTTGGTGGCAAGGTATTGTTTTCGCTTAATAAATGGGAATGCTCCCAAGAGGTGCAGCCATTTCTGCAGTTAATTAACTGATAATCAGCCAAGCTGATTGATTCCACTCCGCCGTTAAAAATTTCTAAATATTTATTGTTACTGCTGCCTTCAGCATATTCCGAGAAAAACAGATTCTGGGAAAACAGTACTTGTACATTGATGAACACAAGGAATGTAGCTTTCATTATAGGACCCTCCAATGAAAATAGTTAAGACTTTAGATGCCTGAAAATTACGGAGTATTCAGGTGTTTATTGGATAAAAAAAACCCGCTCAATTTTCTGAGCGGGTTTTTTTAGGAATAAGGTTAAGAACTTATTTCAAGAGTAACAGTTTTCTGGTTGCAGACTGTCCGGCAAAATCTGCTCTTAGCAGATACATACCGCTGGGGACATTTTCAGCATTCCAGGTAAAGGTATGCTGGTTGGCAGGCAGTATTTCATGAGCTAATTCAGCAACCAATTGTCCGGTAATACTATACACATTAACGGAAACTAACCCTGCTTCAGGAACCGTCATCGAAATAGAAGTTGACGGATTAAATGGGTTAGGATAGGCATCTGATAAGTTGAAGTCGCCAATAACCGTTGATGAAATTTCACCCTGAGAGTTTGCAACAATCATCTGAGAAATTGCAAATTCACCGGAAGTTGTGAAAAGTTCACCTTCTGCAGGATGAATGAGTACAACATTGGTTTCTGTTCCGTGGGTTGCATAATCGGCAATCCAAGCGGAATTATTCAAAGTTAGGCTGAAGTCAGTGTTATGAGTAAGGGTGAGTTGAATACCACCAATAAATCCATCCGCATTGAGAGTAAGAGCATTATTACTCTTAATCAACTGTGCAGAATTTGCATCATTTTCCATAACTCTGCCATTAAGGATGATATTTACAATTGCAACCACATCCAAAACATTTACTGCACCGTCACCATTAAGGTCAGCACAGGCAATATCTTCAGGGCAATCATTAGGATCAATTATACAACCTACAATGGAAACAACATCTAATACATCGGTAGTGGCATCACCATTTACATCACCTGCGCCACATGGTGTTTCACAATCTCCGCAGGAATTAAAACAGAATGGCCCTGCATCTGTATCTGAATCGCCAACAGAAACATAACGGTTGCCGTAGTCACTGCCATCACCGCATTCCGTATCATTAAAATTCAGTTCCCATTCATTGCCGTTTTTAAATTTATACGAATAGGTATTATTTGCAGGAAGAGTAAGGGTTACGGACCAGACACCGTCACCATCTTCATCATTCATATCATGATACCCGTAAGGGTTATCAAGATATAAATCCAGTCCATATCCTTCTGTATCAACAGTCTGTTCACTCATATTTACATGAAAGGACACATTCACCAATAAATTGCCGTCACAGTCGTGATTCTCTTCTGCCCAGTAGCAATCGCCTTCTTCACCATAATTACAGGCTGTCTCATCGTCACAAGCTGCAGCAAAATCATGAGGGTGGCTGCCTAAGAAATCCCAGGTATTTTGATCAAATACCAGCCATTCTGAGCTATCCGCAGACCCTGCTGATGCTGCCCAGTCACCACCGTTTCCATTTGTGACAGAAGCATCTCTTACCAATGTATGGTCTTTTGTAGCGTTGGATTCACCGGCAACTTCCCATCCGGACCCAGGATCATCACCAATGGTACCAATAATATCCAGAACTACACCTGTGCCAACCTGAGTGAGACCAAATACATCGTCACCGTTACTTAAATAAGTAAAAGTCTGGTCACATTCTGCTAGAATTAAATCATCAGAAGAGCCATGACATACTACATAGACATCACCGGCAGCAACTACCGTACCAGCATCGAAGCTTACATTATCAGGATAGTCCCAAGATACCCCATCGTTACAGCCGTTGGAGCAGCTGGAAAGAGAATAACCGCTGAGATCTACATCAGCTCCGGAAGCATTATAAATTTCAAGATATTTATTGTTACTTGATCCTTCAGCATATTCAGAGAAGAACAGATTGTCAGGTTCAACCGTCGGATATTCACAACTGTCGTCATCAACATTTGCATTTTCATCATAGTTGGTGGCGTTGGGATCAGTACAGCCAGGTACACAGGCACCACAAGCACCAAAACAATCAGTATCCAAGGTGATATCAGCATCAGTCACAGAGACTCCTCTATCCCAGTAGCCCCAGCCGTCACCATCAGGGTCATCAAATACGGCACATTCCAATTCATCCACGTTTTCCCAGGATCCACCATTTTTAAATTTGTAGAGATAATCGCCTGCAGTGAGATCAACGGTGGCAGAATAAACACCGTCACCATCCTCATCAGTCATAGCCGTTCCTTCACCCCAGCTGACGAGACCATAGACGGCAATCCCGTCTTCAGACAGTTCAGTATGGTTCATATCAACATTGAAAGTGACAGCATAAGTTTGGAGAGATTCAACAGTGATGCTACCGGTTTCAGCTGCATAATACCAGCAGCTGCTTCCATAGCGATAGCGGTATGAATAAGAATAAGTACCCCCATCTGCTATGGTTAATTGACCTGCGAATTCATCGTTGTTTCCATCGTTTCCTGCAACTGCTGCGGAAGACCAAGTCCATGAATCGTCAGGTGTAGAGGATTCTGCTCCGTACCCTAACTCTGCTTCTACACCACTGTCCGGATTGGCTGATCCGGTAACACCATCAACCCAAACCTGGCCATAAATATTTTCGGAAGGTGAGCCTGCTTGAGATGAAGTTGCAGTAGGCCATTGGAGGTTACCCCAGCCAATATTTACGGTAGCTGTACCACCACAAGTTCCTTCACAGTCAACTTCAACTACACAGTCGCCATTGCAATCATATCCTTCATCTGGATAGGTACAATCCGCAGTTTCGCCTGTATTACAGGCAGCATCGTCGTCACAGGTTGTGTCACCACCACCATCATCTTCACCAATCCAGGAGCCGGGATCAAACCCTTCAGGGGCATATTGGTTGCCATCTCCACCACCGGAATCGTTGTCAATATTCCAATCGGCTTCATTCCAAACTGCACTGGCTGAGGTTGCACCTTCAGCTCTTTCGGCTCTGCCGTCCTCAAATTCATGACCGGTGCCACTACCGTCTTCACCGGCAACACCAAACATATCTACGATAGTACCTGAAGCATCCACTAGTGCAATATTATCATCACCATTACTGTCTGCAGGTCCGCCGGTTCCTACATCCTGATCACAGGTTAAGCCGTAAGTAGCATTGAACTTATCTGCATTATTACAGACAATATAAAATCCACCTGCTGTAATAGTGCCATCTAAAGATTTAGGGGATTGGGGATCAGCATTTCCGTTGGTCCATCTTAGAAGTGCCCATCCTGAAGAGAGGTCAACATCTGAATCTCCATTATTGTATAGTTCTACATACCTCCCCGCATCAGATGAATTCTGTGGGTCGGTTAATTCTGTCATAATGACATCGGCAAACGAAGTTGCTATTAGTGATAAGGTAATTATTAATGCCTGTATTGTTTTAAGCATTGTTTCTCCTCCTTTAGTGGTTAATAATATTGTCAAATCCTATGGTTAAATAGGATTTCTCCTCGCAAGATTAGGACTAAATTTAAGAAGGGCCAAGTATTGGATGGGAGGGATATTCATAATTTTTAATTATTATTTACCATTCCCGAGGAGAAGGGTTAGAGGTCACCTATAAAAATGTGACCTCTGTCACAAAATACCCTTCATCTCAATGGCGTTGACCTATTTTTTCCCCTCTAATAATCTGGGTACAACATCAGGGTCTGCCAATGTGGAAGTGTCCCCAAGGTTGGTAGTATCCCCTTCGGCTATTTTCCGTAATATTCGCCTCATTATTTTGCCTGATCTGGTTTTAGGCAGAGCTGCAGTAAATTGAATTTTATCCGGTGCTGCATGAGGACCAATCAATTCCCGTACTTTCAGTCGGATTTCATTCTGAATATTTTCATTTTCTTCTTCTCCTGCCATGAGAGTGACATAGGCATAGATGCCTTGACCTTTAATATCATGGGGGAAGCCTACAACAGCTGCTTCAGCTGCGGAGGGATGTGCTCCAATTGCTCCTTCAATTTCTGCAGTACCCAGCCTATGACCGGAAACATTTAATACATCATCTACTCTACCGGTGATCCAATAATATCCCTCCTTATCCCGGCGTGCTCCATCACCGGTAAAATAATATCCCTTAAACATAGAAAAATAGGTGTCAAAGAATCGCTGTTGGTCACCATAGATAGTGCGCATCTGACCGGGCCATGAGGTTTTTATAGCCAAAAGTCCCTCTGCAGGATTTCCATGTAGTTCATTCCCGTCAGAGTCTAATATGACAGGAGTGATCCCGAAAAAGGGGAAAGTAGCAGAACCCGGTTTCAGGGGTGTTGCAGAAGGCAGAGGAGTAATAAGGATTCCACCCGTTTCAGTTTGCCACCATGTGTCAACAATGGGGCAATTTTTTTCACCCACAATATTATAGTACCAGTTCCATTCAGGCTCTTTTATCGGTTCGCCAACAGTGCCTAATAGTCTCAGAGAAGAACGGTTGCTTTTGGCAACAAATTCATCCCCTTCCCGCATTAAGGCTCTCAAGGCAGTGGGGGCTGTATAAAATAAATTCACTTTATGTTTTTCCACCACATCCCAAAATCTACCAAAGTCAGGATAATTGGGAACCCCCTCAAACATGAGGGTAGTTGCCCGGTTTGCCAAGGGTCCATAAACAATGTACGAATGACCGGTAATCCAGCCAATATCTGCAGTACACCAGTAAATATCTCCCGGATGGTAGTCAAATACCATTTCATGGGTAAGGGAAGCATAAACTAAATATCCCCCTGTAGTATGGAGAACTCCCTTTGGCTTTCCTGTTGACCCGGAAGTATAGAGAATAAATAAGGGGTCTTCCGCATCCATTTCAACTGGGTCACATTGGTTAGAGGAATTTTCCATTTCACCCTGCCACCATACATCCCTGTCAGATTTCATTTGAACTGTTTCGCCGGTACGATTGACCACCACTACCTTCTCAATGGAGGGAGTATTTTCCAATGCTTTATCTGCGTTGGCTTTCATGGGTATATTCTGTTTTGTACCTCTTACCCCCGTATCCTGAGTGATGAGTACTTTACAGGAGGAATCATTAATTCTATCCCGCAGAGCATCGGGAGAAAATGCCCCAAATACAATTGAATGTACTGCACCAATTCTGCTGCAGGCCAGCATGGCAATGGCAAGCTGCGGAATCATCTGCATGTAAATACACACTCTGTCTCCTTTTTGAACACCGAAAGATTTAAGCATATTTGCACACTTACAGACTTCCTCAAGTAATTGGGTATAGGTATAAGTAGTATCCTGTTCGGGGTCATTGCCTTCCCAGATTAGAGCTGATTCATCGCCAAACCCTGCCATTACATGGCGATCTAAACAGTTATAAGAAACATTAAGCTTTCCACCTTCAAACCAATTAATATCGGCTTTATTGAAATCACAACGGGAAACTGAATCCCACTTTTTAAACCAGTCCAACCGTTCTGCCTGCTTGGCCCAAAACCCCGCCGGGTCTTTAACGGACTTATCATACGATTCCCTGTATGCTTCAAGGTTTGGTATTCGTACATTATTTTTATTTTTATACTGTGGTTGTAATACTGTGCTTTCATGTAATGTATCTGTCATTTTTCTATCCCTCTTTTAAGATTATTAGAGTTTTTGTCTTTTTATTTGGCAGCATAATAAGCGTACCAATCAGACATGAAATTCCTGCAATTATAAAGGGAGCCATCCAAACGGAGGGCGCACCTGACCCCATTGCATTATCTTTAAAAAAACCAGCAATCTGGGGACCTGCAATTCCTGCTATACCATAGGCGGTAAACATCCAACCATAGTTGCTGCCTACATTTTTATTACCGAAATAGTCTGCTGTTGCAGCAGGAAACAAGGCAAAATTACCACCAAAATTAAACCCTATAATAGAGGCAGCAATAATTAATCCCGTTGAGGTAACAAAATAAATGAATCCATGGTAAATAAGGAGCATTGCAACCGCCTGGCATAAGGTCATCGTAATAATAGCAGGTCTTCGGCCAATATGATCAGAAATGATCCCCCAAAGAATTCTCCCCAGTCCATTGAAAATTGCATACCATGCCATGGCTGTTCCTGCTACAATGCCTGCCTGAGACACTCCATGGTAACTAAGGGTATCTATTCCAAATAAACGAATGCAGTAAATTACCATTAATCCGGATAATGCAGAGAATATAAAAACCAGCCATAATTGGTAAAACCGAGGAGATCTAAGCATTTGGGATGGAGTAAATTCGTTGCGTTTTACCTCGCTGTCAGAAGTATCCTGCTGAATGGGGAGTTCATTGAGCAAATAGTCTTCCGGGGGATTTACCATTACGAGACTTCCCAATAAAACCAGAACGAGGAATATAAACCCATAAAGTAAAAACACGGATTGTACACCGGTAAGATTGAAAATTTGCAGTTGATTTAAAAGTCCGCCAAACCATGAACCTGCAATTTTGACCCAGATAGTTGCACCAAATCCAAAGCCCGCCACTGCTAACCCGGTAATCATTCCCTTTTTATGAGGGAACCATTTCACTCCCACTGCAATTGGGACGACATAGGCAAGACCGATGCCCATACCCCCAATGAATCCAATACAAATTAACTGGGTGATGAAGTCATTACCCAAAAGTCCTGCACAACAATAACCGGTACCAAGGAAAATTCCACCCAATATTGCCACAGGACGAGGCCCCCAAAGTTGTTGGAGTTTCCCGGCAAAAACCATGGTTCCGGCAAATACTGCTAATCCAGTTGAGAAAATCCAGGCAGTCTGTTGAGCTGAAAATTGATAAAATCCCAAAGGGTCAATGAGAAGTGGAGTAAAGACAGACCAGGCATAAATGGCTCCCAGTGCCAATTGAATGAGAATAGCACCAAAAACAACTAAATAGCGATAATGAATTTTCATATTACACTCCTTAAATAGGATAAAAGGGTCATAAAATCATGTATAAATTTAATTGGTTTTGAATATCCGATAATAAAAAAGAAAAATTTTTTGATTAAATCAGATTGCTTTAAGAATGGGGGAAATCAGGAAGAACTATGTAATTTAGTATATGAATTATTCAGGAAATCATTTAGGAAATGACCGGCATTTTCAGGATTTAATGCTCTATCGTGTGCATGAAATTCTGTTAGTTGCCAGTCCCTATGATGCCTTTATACTGGAAGAGGATGGCAGGCTCACTGAGCAGATTTTGCATGAATACCTGGGAATGAATCTGAGTTATGCCCCCCGCGTTTGGCGTGCAAATACAGCCGCCAGGGCAATGGAAATGCTCTCGAAACGCTCCTTTGATCTGGTTATTGTTATGCTGCGGATTTCTGATATGGATCCCATTACCTTTGGAACCAAAGTAAAAGAATTATACAGAAATAAACCGGTAATTCTCCTTGCCTTTGACGAATCAGAAATTAAACAGCTGCCGGAAAATATAGATGATGTTATTGATAATGTGTTTGTCTGGACGGGTAATTCCAGCGTATTTCCTGCCATAATAAAATATATAGAAGATAAACGCAATATTAAACGAGATATCCGCAAAGGGGATGTGCGGGCAATTATTTTTATAGAGGATACTCCCTGGTACTATTCCAGCATTCTACCTGTCATTTATAAGGAGACACTGTACCATACAAAAAACCTCATTGACAAGTCTTTAAATGATACCCAGCGGCTCCTCCATATGCGGGGGCGGCCTAAAATCTTGTTAGCAAAGACCTATGAACAGGCAGAATATTTCTTTAATAATTACCGTAATAATATTCTGGGAATAATTTCTGATATCAGGTTTCCCAAAGGGGATAATCTGCATCCTCATGCCGGCATTCTCTTAACCAAATATATTCGGTCTGTTGAAAAGTCCATGCCTATACTATTACAGTCCAATGATGAGGAAGTTTTAGAGATTGCGAAAAAAGTCACCCACAATGTATTAAATAAATCATCCTCAACCCTCTTTTCAGCTCTCCGAGAATTTATTATCTACAATTTTGGATTTGGGGATTTCGTATTTAAACTACCAAATGGTGAAGAGTTGGGAAGGGCTGTTAACATTGAAGAACTTTTAGAATTTATTGAAAAGGTACCAGAAGCTTCCCTGGACTACCATGCCTCCAGCAATCACTTCTCAAACTGGCTGGCTGCCCGCGGTGAATTCCATTTGGCAACCCGTTTTAGAAAAATAAATAACACTGATTTTACTGATCTTGAGGATCGCAGACTTCATTATAAAAAAGTTATAAAAGATTCCCAAAGAAGTCAGGCTATAGGCCCCGTTGCAGAATTTAAATTAAATGCAAAATCCCGTAAGGCGAATTTTCTGAGAATTGGTGCAGGGTCATTAGGCGGAAAAGCTCGTGGTCTTGCTTTTGCTAATACGCATTGGAGAGAAGCGAATTTATCTGAAAAATATCCTGATATTGCCGTAAGAGTTCCTAAAGTAGTAGTCATCGGGACGGATGAGTTTGACACTTTCATGACGGTAAATAAACTTTGGGAAACAGCATTGTCCTTAGATGATAACCGCGATCTTGAAGAGGTATTTTTAGGAGGCAGATTATCAAGGGCATTAATTGCCACTTTAAAAGAATTCTTAAAGGAGGTGGCATTCCCTCTGGCGGTTCGTTCTTCCAGCTTATTAGAAGATTCTCAATATCAACCCCTGGCGGGGATGTATGCAACCTATATGCTCCCAAACTGCCATGAAAATGATAAAGAAAGACTCAGTCAGGTTTGTGAAGCAGTAAAAAGGGTGTATGCATCAACTTTCTTCCAGGAACCAAAAACACTGATGGAAAAAATTGTCCACCGCCACGAAGAAGAAAAAATGGCGGTTATTATCATGGAAATGGTAGGGCAGAGACATGATGATTATTTCTATCCCACATTCAGTGGGGTGGCACAGTCTTACAATTATTATCCCATATCCTATATGCAGCGAGAGGAAGGGATTGCTTTCACAGCTTTGGGACTGGGGCGCACCATAGTTGAAGGAGGTCAAGCATTACGGTTTTCTCCCAAATATCCAAATATACTCCCTCAATTTTATTCTATCAAATCTACAATGGCAAATTCTCAGAATTCCTTTTATGCATTACATTTGAATGAAGGGAAAAATCCATTGAGAGAAGGAGAAACCAATAATCTGGAAAGCCTTGATTTAGAAGTTGCTGAAGAACATGGTGTATTAAAACAAGTAGCCAGTGTGGTTTGTGAGGAAGATAAAATCATCAGAGACAGCCTCAATTTTAAGGGCCGCAGAGTAGTTACCTTTGCCTCTATGTTGAAATATAAGACTTTTCCATTGGCAGAGATACTGCAGGATGCTCTCACGCTGAGTGAAACAGCATTAGGCTGCCCCGTTGAAATTGAATTTGCTGTGAATATGTTTGATACACCAAGTATACAAGATGAGTTCTGCCTTTTACAAATTAAACCTATGGTTATAGGCGGATTACACCATTCTGAATTTAGAGAAAATGGTGAAAGCAAGGATATAATCTGCAAATCAAAAGTGGTAATGGGAGATGGATATTTTAAGCATATTCACCATATAATCATGGTTGATATGGACCTGTTTGACAGAACGGTCACCAGAAATATTGCCAAGGAAATTGATATCTTTAACCGCCAACTTGGCAGGGAAAATCCTTACCTTCTTATTGGGCCTGGCAGATGGGGTACCGCTGACCCCTGGTTGGGTATTCCCGTTACCTGGAAACAGATTTCAAATGCCAAAGTTATTGTAGAGGTGGGGATTGAAGAATTGAATCCTGACCCTTCTTTTGGTAGTCATTTTTTCCAGAATGTCACCAGTCTTCGAATAGGGTATTTTACCATACAAAAGAATGAACGTATTTCCAATCTGGATATGGCCTGGCTTGAAGAACAACCTGTAAAGCAAACTTCAAAAAATGTTCGTTGGATAGAGCTGGAATCTCCCCTGCATATCCATATTAATGGCAGCTCAGGAGAAGGGGTCATCATGAAACCACCACTCAAGGTGGAAGAGGTGATGGATGAAGAAGAGTCCACGGGGATTTGATGATTGAGTAGGATCGAAAATTCTTATGTCCCCTAAAAAAACCACTTTCTTTTTTTCAGATATTGTGGGCTATAGTAAGATGGTGGAACAGGATGAAATACTGACTCATAAACTCCTGCAGGAACATAACCGTATCCTCTCCACTGAGATTGAAGGAGGGGGAGGGTCAATCGTCAAGTATATTGGTGATGCCGTTTTTGCAGAATTCTCCACGCCTACAGCATCTCTGGATGCAGCCCTTGCCATTCAGAGGGAACTGAAAAATCGCAACGATCTCTCCCGGGAAGCAGAAAAAATCAGAATCAGAATCGGTGTACACTCAGGCACAGCGATTCGGGAAAATGATGATCTCTTCGGGAATGATATCAATATTACCAGCAGGATAGAATCCGTAGCCCAACCTGAATCAGTTTTTATAAGTGATACCACCTTTCATCAATTAGATTCTGAGAAGGAGTATTTTACCCATCCGGTAAATCAGGTGAAACTAAAAAATATCCATGTCCCATTTACCCTTTATAAACTCTACCCTGATAAAACATCATGGGAAGAGGAGTCACCAGAAATATTAACCGATAATCTGATTGAATCCGGCGTCTCTTTTATTACACAGAAAGCTTTAGATGAATCCCAGCGAAGATCACTGGGTATCCTTGTATTTCAATCCATTAATGATGAATTGTTGGGGTATGGACTCACCAAAGATATCATCAATGAATTTGACCGAATAAGCCAAATTTATGTGGCAGATATTCAGGATGTGATGCGATTTAAATCCCGAAGTTTATCTCCTGCGGATATAGCCCGAAAGCTGGAGGTGGATTACATTATTGATGGTGTCTGTCGTGAACAGGATAACAGAATTCATTTATCCATGAGGATGTTATCAATGACAAACGGTAAAACAATTTGGAAAGAAGAATTTTCTGATCTTACCGCCAATATCAACGTGTTACGGGTTTCTGCAGTTAAAAAGATTCTGGAGGTACTGGAATTAAGTATTCCGGAATTTATTTTGAATAAAATGACTGTAGGAATGACATCTAATACAGAGGCTTATAGACTCTACCATGAGGGCAATTACCAATTGGAAATCATTAGGAATACTAAGGAGTATAAAAATATAAAGTCAAAGTTCCAAAAGGCGATAGAGCTGGACAAAAATTTTCTGGAAGCCTATGCCCATTTGGCAATCATTAATTTTAAAATGGGGCATACAGAAGAAGCTGAAGATATTATAGAAGACGGATTTGAAAGAGCAGATGAACGGGAAAATGAGCAGGGAAAGGCAAAGCTTCTTGATGCCTTAGGAATTGTCAATTCAGACTCAGTAAAATTCAGGAAGGCGGTGAAGAATTTTCACAAAGCATTGAAAATCCATGTGAAATTTGAAGATCAGCTTGCAGAATCTAAAACATTGAATAACCTATCCCAGAGTTATTTAAATCTTCAGGAAACGAACAAAGCCATTGAATCGCTGGAAAAATCAGTGTATTTAAAAGAAAAATTAGAAAAAGATAATTTGATTGGCTCTTCGCTGGCACAATTGGGAAATGCCTACCGAAAAAATTACCAAATTGATAAAGGAATCAGAAACTATCAAAAAGCTCTGGGAAAATTTACCCGATATGATAATGAATATCTTAGAGGCAGAGTATTAACCTTATTAGCCAGAAGTTATACAGATTTAGGGATGGTAACTAAAGCCCGTAGTTATTTGGAAATGGCAGTAGAAAGTTGTGAAAAATTCAACGAACCATTAGTAATGGGCAGGTTAAAACATTTTGAGTCCAATCTTCATTTTCTGGAAAAGGATTTTAAAAAAGCAGTATCCTGCCAGGAGGCAGCGCTGGAAATTTTCCTTGAGGGAGAGTTGAGAGCACCTGCAGCTGAAATGTACCTGGAGCTTATAACGACACATATTATTTTTGATCATCCTGAGCCTATATATCAATTTAGAAATAAATATGACCGAATAGCCAAAAAACTGAAAAATGTGGATAAGGATGAGTTTCTTTTGTACTCCATTGATAATTTTATGAATGAAACTTCAGGTGAAAATTCTAAATTAATTGAGCCGGAGGAAATACTGCCTGGTAAATTCATAGAATGGTGGATTTTGTCAAAATCTGCCAGAATGAATGATAACATTTCACTGGAGAAAAAATATATTCGAAAGGCAGTTCAATGTATTCATAGCTTTGCTGAAAAATTAATGGATGTAGAAATGAAACTGGCTTATTTAAATAAATACCCCGTAGGAGATATACTAAAAAAACCATGAAAAAATTACTATTTATAATAACATTCTTACTTTTCTTCTTTTCCTTTTTAAAAGGACATCACGATTATTTCAGCTATATCAGTCCGGGTCTCCAAATTGGGTATAATACGCAAAATGGGTTTTTCTATGGCGGGCAGGTAAGTATTGGAGTCCCTGAAAAATTTTATCACTTAAATCATTAATTAACTATATACTAATACCTGCCACCCAAAATCATTTCCACCAGCATGACCACATCCAGTATATTAATAACTTCATCACTGTTCAAGTCCCCAGCAATATTAAAGTCTCCGCCAGTGAGAACTATATTCACCAGGGCTACTACATCTAAAACATTAATAAGACCATCACCGGTTAAATCACCAAGCTCATACTCAGTTTCTTCGGGGGTCCACTCATACGCGCCCATATCAGGGGCAGAGCCATAATATTCATCAGGGCTTAAATCTATTAAGGTATCACCCTCCCAAACAAAGAAATCAGCACCAGCGTCTATGCAGGGTGAATCATCCTGAAGTGTATAATCACCAATATCTGTGTTTGTAAATAATGGATCCGTATTAATATTTCCCTGACCCCAGTAAATTACATCATTTTCATTAGAAATAATTCCTTCTAGACCCCCTTGAATATTGGAAAATGATAAGATGAAATAGGGTGGGTACCAATTTTGATCAATTATAATATATTCTGGTGAATTGTTCCAAATTATTGAGTTTAAAACAATAGGTGTGGAATAGTCTAAATACAATCCACCTCCTTCTTGTGAAGTATTATCAGAAATTGATACATTTTGTAAAATTGGACTACATCTATTACAGTAGAATCCACCTCCCGTAAAATTTGCTTGATTGAATATTATTTCAGTATGTTCGAATTTAGGAAAACTATTTGAATGACAATATATTCCACTACCTCTTCCGTAATAATGCGTTGTGAAATTCTCTTTTATTGATACTCTTTTAAAAATTGGGCTAGAATTATCTATTAATATTCCTCCTGCATGTGGAGATGAATTATCCTCAATAATTACATCAGTTAATATTGGGTTTGAATTATTTTTACACCAAATTCCCCCTCCACCATAAGAAGCATAATTTTCACTAATAACTACATTAGATATTGTTGGATTGGAAGACAACATTGCAATTCCGCCCCCACCAGAGTTGCCTGCTTCATTATCAGATATAATAATATTTAACAGGTCGGGATTTGAATTTTGTAAAAAAATACCGCCCCCTCCATAATCAAAATTCATTCCATTTTTTACTGTAATATTTTTTAAACCGGTATTATAAATATTGACAATATAAATTACTCCCCCTGATTGTTTCGCATCTAAATAAGTCAATTCTTTACCCTGTCCAATCAAATCTATATTTGACAACATTATTATTGGAAATTTCTCACCAGAAATTGAAGGAGAATAAATACCCTCCGCCAAATGAATGGTAGCTGGGTTTAAAGAATCTGCATACACCTGGCTTAAAGCAAAATTGATGGTTTGGAAGGGAGATTCCCAGGATAATCCCGTATTCAAGCTGTCATTGCCATTGGGAGAAACATAGACATCCCCAATAATGGCATCAATTTCACCATCCCCATCAGTTTCATTAAATTCTGAGCCTATACCTTTTATCCAATATTCTGATGAGCCTCCTAAACTATCTGCATACACATCAAAATACCCCTCAGTCAAATCTGTTGTAGTTCCAACATATCCTTCAATATAAACCGAATGCCCCTGGTTGGCATCATTCCCTAAAAAGGTATTATTAGAGAAATCTAAATGTTCAGAGGAGTTTTTAAAATCAGGGTGCAGGGCATAGAAATCACCATCTCGCAGGGGGAGGTCATAAAAGCCAATATCTTCACTATCTGTAGCATAGACAGCGCCGCCTTTATCAGTATCATTACTCCCATTATCTAAAAATTTACAATTATTTACCTTAGGAGAAGTTTTATACACCAATAGTCCGCCACCAGCTTTTTCAGTTATAACCTGAGGACCATTCGGGGTGTCAATTTCTTTCTGCATAAGGGTACCGCTGCCATTTACCATAGCAAATCCCCTAACTTCAACGATAGGGGGAGAGGCAGCACCATTGTCCGGGCGAATCACCATCACAGAGCCCTGGCTGCGGCTTTGACTACCGTCAATTATGGTAAACTCTGCTCCATTCACTGAATTGAGGTAAATATTTTTTTCAATGAGGATATTCTCATAATAAGTGCCATCATCCACCAACACCTCATCACCGGGATTGGCAGCATCAATGGCTTCCTGGATGGTGGGGTAGTCCGCAGGTACATTGAACACTGTTGCAAATGAAAAATGAAAAGTGAAAAATGAAAAAAGGATGAGAGTTGAGAGCATTCTAACCATTTAAAATTATCTGTACCAATGCTACCACATCCAGTACATTATTTAGACTATCATTGTTCAGGTCACCTGCGTTGTTATATTCACTGCCATTGAGAACAATATTCACTAACATGACCACATCTAAGACATTGATGAGACCATCTTCGGTTACATCGCCAGGCATAAATTCAGGTATATACTCATAAGCACCCATATCGGGGGCAGTTCCATAATAATCATCAGGGCTCATATCTACAATTACTTCGTCTTCCCATTCAAAAAATGCAGTACCTGCATCGATGCAAGAGGAATTTGATTGGAGGAAATAATTACCTTCATTTGGATCAATAAAGAAGGGATTACTATTTATATTACCATCCCCTTCCCAATCAGAAAATTGTGAAAAATTAAAGTTTGAATTATAAATTTTAATTGTTTCCTCAAATCCATGGTTTGAGCTGAATTCAATTTGATTAAAAGTACTACCCCATAAAATTGAATTTATTAGTCTTGGGTAGGAATTTATAATATAAATCATTTTATCGCTTGAATTCCCTATTATAGTACAATTTATAAAGGTAGGATTTCCTTGAAATAGATAAATATCAATATCAGTTATATTATCATTTATAATTACATTTTTAAAAATGGGGGCTGATTGATTATAATCATCCGATAAGTATAGCCCCATTCCAACATTGTTACTAATTTCGACATTTTTTAAATAAGGATTACTATTGGCCAAAATGGCTATTCCATTACAAAAATTATTAATTATGGAAACATCTGATAAAATTGGATTTGATAATACTAAATATATACTTCCATAACCCTCAGATGAATTTTCGCTTATTATTGTATTGATTATACTTGGATGTGAGTGCCAAAGTCTTAATCCTCCAATAAATCCATTATTATTGCTAATTAGGCTATTTTTTATAAGGGGGGATTTCGAATAATCAATGCTAATCCCTCCTGCTGTGTTATTACTTATCTCAGAAAAACTAATTATTGGATTTGAATTTGACACTTCAATACCAATACCATGATTATTTATTACACTTGCATTACTCAAAGTTGCGTTAGAATTATTGAATCTTAGTGCAGAAAATGTTGAATCAACCCCAATTATTTTTACATATTGTAATATTGATTCATCACTTGAACTTTCTAATACAATCCCTTCCCAAGTTTGATCAATTTCAAAGTTTACAAACATTATACTATCAGTCATCTGACCGAAGGCATTAATAGTTCCATTAATCTTAAAGCTAAAAAGACCATCAAAAAGAAATTTTGTACCTTCCTCAATAATAACTACTTCATTGACAGGGATAATTATATCCCCTACAATACGATAATTTGCTGAAGGATAATAACCTGATATGTTCCCAATTAACGTGTTTCCAACTATCCCATTAGAAGATAATTCAATATTTATTCCATTTGGTAAAGTCTTACTTTGTAAAATCATTGAATCACTAATTTCGGTATAAGAAAAATTATTTGCATCGATTGTAATAGTCTTCGTCTGAATTGGATCTATTATTAATGGGAAAATTGTTGAAGTTGAAAATGAACTTGATCCAAAATCTACATTATCAATAATTATAGGTATATCTCTATAATTAAACAGTTTAAAATTAATTGAGCTTCCAATGTCTCCAACGTCACCAAAATCAAAAGATATAAAATTAGGAATAATATGCAATCCTCCGGTTACACCAATGTCTGGAATTGTACCATCGATATCATAACTCCAGAATCCTATACCAAGGTCACCGCCAGAATTTATACAGGGTGATTGGTAATGTAATGAAAAATCTCCAGTCTCTAAAGGATTAGAATCACTAAATAATGGATCTAAATCTATATTACCATCACCAGTATCATAATTAGAATCACTAATACCTTCTATATTACTATAGGATATATTAGGATAATTTGAGTTAGATTGATTTATCGAGGACGAATGGTCCCAAATAATGGAATTTTTTATTGTAATACTTGAGTAATTCTGATTCCAAATAGCTACTCCAGAGTTTTTATATATTGTAACATGCTGGAGTAGAGGATTTGATCCCTTTATAAAATAGGTTTTAGAAGATCCTTCGTTTCCAAAAATTGAAACATTATATAATTCTTCCTCACTTTCATAAACTGAATAAATTGCACTACCATAAGGAGAGGAGTTTCCATTAATATCTAAAGAATAAAATTTAGGACTCGAGTTCCCTAAATATACTCCTCCTCCATAACGAGCAGAAGTATTTTTGCTTATTTTAGAATGATATATTATTGGTGATGACTCCCATAAAAAAATTCCGCCACCGTCTCTAAGTAAAGAAGAATTCTCAATTATTTTTACATTTTGAAGAATTGGGTTTGATCTTGATAGGTTTAACCCTCCACCTTCATAAGTTGAGGTATTATTACTTATATGTATGTTAGATAATAATGAATTTGAATTTCTTAAAAATATCCCTGCTCCACGGGATGAATTGTTTTCTAAAATTACTAAATTTTTTAATTCTGGATTAGAATATTTAACTTCAATACCTGAACCTTGGTTCTCTTTAATCTCTAGGTTGTTCAATACAATATCTGAATGAGAGATGTAAATGCATCCTGCATAATTATTTGTACTAATACATGACAAGTAATAGACCTTATCCCCAGTTTATAGAATTAAGGAAGCCCTTAG
>CAZKEL010000028.1:0-30891 GCA_964551815.1 uncultured bacterium | reverse complement strand
CGAGAATTGGCGATTTACCAATCCTGAAAAATTTCTGTTAAAAGAGGCTCCTGTCGTTTCAGAAAAATTAGATTTTTCCCGGGATGAATTTGACTTTTTAATGCATGCAGATGCCACCAATGTCTTTATTGTAAACGGGAAAGTCTTAGTACCCGAAACGCTTCCTGAAGGAATGAAACTCATCCATTATCATTCTGACATTCAGGAAATTCACACCAATGAGAAAGTGGGAGGAGTTGCGGATATTCACGCTTCTCCTTTTATTGCAGAGAATACTGCTCTGTTTCAATCGTGTACGGTGATAAATGTGACGGAAGGGCGAAAAATTGAACAACCTTTACATCTGATTCAGATAAATCTGGGGACGGGAGAGAACAGAATTTTCCCCCGCCTGCTTCTCAATCTCAAACCTGGATCACAACTTCACATTAGAGAAACGGAGTACAGTGGTGACAGTCATTCCTGGTATGTAAATGGCGTTACGGAATGTATTATTCATGAGAATGCCCATTTAACCTGGAATACCCTGCAAAAGAGAAATGAGAAATCTGGGCAATTTTCTTCTTTTAATGCAGCCCTTGAAAAAGATGCCGCCCTCAACTATAGCAGCATTGAATTGGGGTGCAGCTTTTTGAGAAGGGATGCCAATATTCATCTCCATTCACCGGGATCAGACTGCAGCTTCAACAGTTTATTTCTCCCCTCTAAAAACCAGCATATTGATATTGCAACGGTTATGCACCATGAAAGTCCTCATTGCAGCAGCCGTCAGTTGATAAAAGGAATTCTTGCGGAAAAATCTTCCGGAGTATTCAGGGGATTGGCAAATGTGTATAAGGAGGCGGAAAAAACAGATGCCCATCAGACAAATCAGAATTTATTACTATCCCCCTACGCCAGAATGAATTCTATCCCTCAATTAGAAATTTACGAAGACGATGTAAAATGCAGTCATGGGTCCACCACAGGGCAAATTGATGAGGAGAATTTATTTTATCTTCAGTCCAGAGGAATCAGCAGGAAGGATGCCTTGCATCTCATGGTGAAGGGCTTTGCCAACGAAGTAGTGGAAAAATGTAAAGACGAACCATTTTCAAAAATCCTTTTGCACAATATAGAAACTAAACTGGAGGGCATTCTCTAAAATGGATGTCTTCAGAGATTTATACCAACAGCTCATTATTGACCATAACCAGAATCCCCGGAATTTTCATGAGCTTGAAAATGCCAGCCACCATGCTGACGGGCAAAATCCTCTCTGCGGTGATGCTCTTTCAGTATTCGTAAGAGAGAACGACGGTATTGTAGAGGAAGTCACCTTTACAGGGTCAGGTTGTGCCATCTCCAAGGCGTCTGCTTCCATTATGACCAGTGCTTTGACAGGGTTAGAAGTGAGCCGGGCCAAACAACTTTTTGAAGATTTTATTACATTGGCAACCACGGGAGAATGCGGTGGTGAATTAGGCAAAATGGAAGTGCTGGGTGGAGTACATAAATATCCTGCCAGAGTAAAATGTGCTACCCTTGCCTGGCATACCTTCCGCGGAGCAATGGATAACACCAGCGAAATTATCAAAACGGAATAAGCATGTCGGAACCAAATATTAAACTCCTCACCGTTGAACGGGATTGTGAAGCGGTATTAATTCCCTCAGGAGATCCTATCAAATTACTGAAGGGTACCCATGTACGCATTACCCAGGCTTTAGGAGGGGATTATACACTTTACGTTAACGGGAATCTGGTGAAAATTTCCGGGAAGGACGCAGATGCCATTGGTCTCAAACCTGTTGCAAAAAAGGAAGAAAGTGAAATTGTTTACCAGCCGGGGGATGCAGTGCAGGAAGAGTGGGTCTGGGAACAGCTTCGAACAGTGTATGATCCTGAAATACCTGTAAACATTGTAGAGTTGGGATTGATTTACGATCTTAATTTAGAAGAAAAAGAAGATGGCTGTCATGTTGGAATTAAAATGACACTCACAGCCCCGGGATGCGGTATGGGACCTGTCATTGCTCAGGATGCTGAAAGTAAAGTAGGAACGGTACCGGGAGTAAAATCCGTATTGGTTGAAATAGTCTGGGAACCCATTTGGGACAGGGATATGATGAGCGATGAAGCCAAACTTCAATTGGGAATGATGTAATAATTTGGACAAATTCCCGATTTAAACACCAATGATAAATACCCATATTCTTTAGACATTTATATTCAAAAAATCAGATAATTACCAGCGGATGAATTACCCATCCTTTGGGATTTAAAAACTAAAAGAACAGCAATGGAAATAGCACAAATTCGAAAAGACTTCCCCATTTTTAAAAACCATCCTGACCTTGTTTTTCTGGACAATGCCTCCACCACGCAAAAACCCCGGGCAGTCATAGACACATTAACGAACTATTACGAAAATTACAATTCTAATATTCACCGAGGTATTTACAAAATAGCAGAAGAAGCCACAGCTGCCTACGAATCCACCAGAAAAAAAGTAGCTGCCTTCATTAATGCTGCCCATCAGCATTCCATTGTTTTTACAAAAGGTACTACGGAAAGTATCAATTTAGTGGCATACAGCTGGGGCGGAAAGAACCTGAAAGAGGGAGATGAAGTCCTCATAACAGAAATGGAGCATCACAGCAATATCATACCCTGGCAGCTTTTATGTGAACGAAGTGGTGCAGTTTTGAAATATATTCCCATTACTGAAGACGGAAGTCTGGACTTAACAGACCTTGAAAAATATTTCACTAAAAGAACGAAAATTGTCTGTGTGATTCATCAGTCCAATGTATTTGGAACGGTGAATCCTATTGAAGAAATTGTAAAACATGCACGTACATGCGGAGCGAAGGTTTTGGTTGACGGGGCACAGATAGCTCCTCACCATGCCGTAGATGTGACTCAATTAGACTGCGATTTCTTTGCATTTTCCGGGCATAAAATGTTAGGTCCCACCGGTGTTGGAGTACTCTATGCAAAACCGGAATTTCTGGAGGAGATGGACCCCTTTTTGGGAGGGGGAGAAATGATACGAACCGTTTCTATGGAAGGCTCTACCTGGAATGAAATCCCCTGGAAATTTGAAGCGGGGACTCCCAATATTGCTCAGGTTATCGGACTTGGAGCAGCCATTAATTATCTATCAGAAATAGGCATGGATACGGTGGCTGCTATCGAAAAAGAGCTCCATGAGTATGCCCGTGAAAAATTAGGACAAATTTCCGGATTAACTATCTATGGTGACAGAGATGACAAAGGGGCTGTTATCAGTTTTAATGTGGGCAAGGTACATTCACATGATTTGGCTCATATTTTAGATACCTTTGGCATTGCCATCAGAGCAGGACATCACTGTGCCCAGCCCATCATGCAGAAATTAGGGGTTGCAGCCACCAACCGTGCCAGTTTTTACATTTATAACAAGAAAGAAGAAATTGACCGCTTAGCTGAAGGAATTCAGAAAGCGGTAGAGATGTTTGGGGGGTAAAGCCCTTTAACGGTTACCCCTATAACAACCGCTAAAATGCTGGTATAAGGGGATGTTTTGTTTCTTTTGGCTGTATAGTTTATATAATTTGTAACTAACCACTAAATTAATACGTCAGGCGATATATGGAACCGCTGAGCAAGAGCTGTAATTTGTCTCAAGTTTAATTTACGTTTTCCGTTTAATACTTCAGATACCACGCCCTGACTTCCAATTTCCTTCAAATCTTTCTGCTTCAGGTGATGTTCCGCCATTAGGGACTTCAATATTGACACCGTATCTTTTTCAGGCTTGGGAATATGATGTTCTTCATAGGATTCAATCAGGGTACCTATAGTTTCCATCAAGGCAGTCAGAGGATGTTTTTCATCATTTCCAATTTCATCAATGAGTTCATCTAAGAGCTTAACCATTTTATTGTATTGGCTCCGAGAATGAGGTACAGATAAATAGTTTTCAACTTGAGGCCAGATTCTGTTCATATCAGAAATTTTAGTTGATCCGGTTTTCATTTTAAGTCCGTTTTCCATTTTTCTTTTTCGTACTCAGCATGGGTTAAAACGAAGCGAATATAGATTATTCCCCTATTATAATGAATTGCGGTTATCACCCGTACTTTATTGCCTCCAATATTGAAAACAGTCAGATTTTGTATTTGATCAGCTGAGGGGAAAGTTTTTCTTAAATCATTGAAAGATGTAAATTCTGATTTATCCATAATATGATACCAATTATCTAATGCACTTTTACAATCGGCATGTACTTCAGCAAAATCGTTTAATCTTTTTCTTATTATGACGCGCATATTAAATTATCTCATAATGAGATATTATACAAGGATTATTCTCATAAGTTCATTTTAAATTTCAATTACCTTTTTAGGGGAAGTCCATTTCCGGATTTGGTTGATAGGACAAATGATTGTGCTTCTGTGGACATATTAAAATTTACATTACTTTAAATTGGAATTACTGCCACAAAAAAGAAAAGCCTCAATATTGAGGCTTTTCAATAGGGAATTAATTTTTATGACTTTACTCTATCTCGAAGGCAATGAAGAGGGGACTTCCATTGCGAACGATACGCAGCATGATGGTTTCACCATTAGAATAATTTTTTAATTCAGCTTTATAGTCGTTTACAGAGGTGATTTCATTTTTACCCACTTCGGTGATGATATCACCCCTGCGGATTCCATTTTCTTCTGCTGTTGATTTTTGCTTTACATCAACCACCAAAACACCATCACCTGAACCGTAGCTATAGGTGGCATCTTCATCAGAGGTATAAGGCTCTACTTTTAGCCCTAATAGGTCATAGAGGGTTCCACCGCTGCGGTAGGACTCCCGCAACTCTTTTTCTCCGGGGCGGGTACCCAGGGTGACGACCACATCCTTTTCTCTGCCTTCACGAATCACCCTTAACCTGGTTTTATCTTCCGGTCGCCCTGAAGAGATCAGGTTCTTCAACTTTGAGGAGTTATCCACCGACCTTCCATCTACGGAGATAATCACATCCTGCTCTTCCATTCCCGCTGCCTCTGCGGGACTGTCCTGAATGACCTGGCTTACAATGGCTCCGTTATGGTTTTTCAATTGCAGTGCTTTTGCCATGCCTTCATCCACATCCTGAATTTGAACACCTAACCAGCCGCGGGTAACCTTTCCATCTGCAATGAGGTCTTCCATGACTCTTTTCACCATATTGATGGGAATGGCAAACCCAACTCCTGCATTCGCTCTGGAATAGCCGTCTGTTGCGATGGCAGTATTGATACCCACCAATTCACCATCCAGATTAAATAGAGCGCCTCCTGAATTTCCCGGATTTATGGCAGCATCATGTTGAATGAAATCCTCAAAATTATTTCTGGAAATTACATCTGACCGCCCAATAGCACTGACGATTCCTGCCGTTACCGTATGATTTAAGTGCAGTCCAAAGGGAGAGCCTATGGCAACTACCCACTCGCCAACGGATAAATTTGTAGAATTTCCCAGTTTAACCGGAGTTAATTCCAGGGATTCAACCTGCAAAACTGCCAAATCTGAGGGAGGGTCTGATGCGATGATCTCTGCTTCAATTTCCCGGTTATCATAGAGGAGAATTTTAATTTCTTCCGCCCCTTCAATCACATGGTTATTGGTGATTATGATGCCTTCTTCTGCATCCACAATCACTCCCGAGCCTAATGATCTGCCCTTAAAATCCTCAGGAGAAAACCTGTCTCCAAAAGGGGCAAAAAACTGGTGATAGTTATGAGAGATTACTTTTTCTGAAGTTACAGATACTACTGCAGGATTTCCTTTTTCGGCTACTCTGATGAATGCCTCACTGAAATCTTCTTTGGAGGGGAATGCAAATAATACTGTGAAAATGAAAAGGGGGATAAATTTTTTCATTGATGCGTTTTTCCTTTCTTAATTTGTCCCTTGCTAATGCGGGGTGAAATGAGTTGTTCCCGCAATTAATGGGCTTTAATTCAGAAAGTCAAATTAGCTATAATTCATACACCGGAGAAACCGGTATTACCATAACCTTAACTATTTAGGAATTAATTGAATATGAAGAAAAAAGTAGTCATTACAGGGGTGAGCACAGGTATTGGATACTCAGCAGCACACATTTTATGTAAGGCAGGATATTTGGTATTCGGCAGTGTCAGAAAAGAAGAAGATGCAGAAAAAGCCAGAGATCAATTTGGAGATAACTTCACTCCTCTCATTTTTGATGTAACAGATGCCTCAGCCATACATAAATGTACAGAAGAAGTGGGAAATACTCTCAAACCGGGGGAAGTACTTTCAGGGCTTGTAAATAATGCCGGAGTGGCTATGGGGGGGCCCGTAACACTCATTGATACGGAGGTTTTCAGACAACAATTTGAGGTTAATTTTTTTGGACTTATCGAAGTAACCAAATCCTTTCTTCCCTTGTTGGGGGCAGTAAAAGGATCACCAGCCCAAGGCAAAATTATTAATATTAGCTCCATATCAGGCAGAAGGGCGAATCCGTTTGTGGCTCCATATACGGCATCAAAATTTGCCGTTGAAGGATTTTCTGATGCATTACGGCGGGAACTACTCATATATGGTGTAGATGTGGTACTTATTGAACCAGGTCCCATTAAAACAGCCATCTGGGATAAGGTACCTGATTTGGAAGACAATGAATTTACCGGCACAGATTATGAACCCGCCCTGCGAAAGTTTTATAAATTCTTTATCGAAATGGGAAAAAAAGGATTGGATGCGGATATTATTGGAAACAGAGTAAAAAGCATTTTACAAGACCCCTCCCCTAAAACGCGGTATGTTATTACTCCTCAGCGATTAATGAATTTCACCCTTCCCGGAATTCTCCCCGACAGAATGTTTGATAAGTTAGTTGGAAAAGAGTTAGGGCTGTTGAAGAAATAAGAGGTAGAAAGAGTAAGGGCTCCGTTGCCGGAGCCCTATGTCTTCAAAGGAGGAGGTTGAGTCAATTAAGTTGGTTGTAAGGAGGAGTTAACTTGAAGATCAACCACCGGTTAAAATTACGCGGTTCCCCCCTCGTAAGTTCAATTTTTAAATGTAATAGATTGTAACGGGGAAAAGTACGAAGCAAGTTATTTTTAGTTTGATCAGTTAAAGTAAAATTTGAAGGGGAAAGAATAAGGGCTCCGTTTCCGGAGCCCTATATCTTCAAAGGAGGAGGTTGAGTCAATTAAGTTGGTTGTAAGGAGGAGTTAACTTGAAGATCAACCACCGATAAAACTTACGCAGTAATCCTATAGTTAGCTCCCTTCTATATTGTAATGATTTGTAACGTGGGCTACCCTGTTTCAAGTACCGGTTGAATGGATTTTCGGATGATACTCCGCAGCCAGGTAATGCTCACAAATGAAGTTAAAATGCAGGAAATCAATGTCCCCACAAATGCATAATGAACCGGCTTCCCCAAAACCATTACAAAATACCACGCCAGGGAAGCTGATATTATCACAACCCGAAATAAGGTGAGGATGAGCATGGGATTGGCGTTTCCCAGCCCCTGCATGATTCTGGTACTGGTCATGCCAATGGTTATAAAGGGGTAGGCAAATGCCATGATTTTAAAATAGAGTACTGCCAAATGGGTTATTTCTGCTGAATTAGTGAAGAGGGGCATGAGGGATTCGCTAAAAAAATAAAAGAGGAAACTGAAACTGAAGGATATGGTTATGCTTCGGGTAAGTCCATATTTCACCATGAGTTTCACCAGATCAATTCTCTTTGCTCCGTAAAACATCCCCACTAAGGTGACCAGAGAAGTAGCGATAGAAATAATGGGTAGAAAAAACAAATGTTCAATACGTCCGGCAGTTTGATAGGCTGCCACTGCTTGATAGGCTGCCACTGCATCTGAGCTGCCCAAAATGCGGTTAAATAACAGAATTCCCATGGACATAATGATCATACTCAGTGACGCCGGAATACCAAGGCGAAAAATTTCCCTGATAATGCCAAAGTTATATTTGAAGTCCTTTAGTTTAAAAGTGACATAACTGTGTTCCTTGAAAAACAGGGCATAGATAAAAACCAATGTAACCAAAGCCTGGCTGATCACTGTGGCAATGGCAGCTCCGGAAATTTGATAATAATGAATGAAAATAGGATCCAGGATAATATTTAATACGGTACCGGCACCTAAGACCTTCATGGGAAACATCATATCCCCCTCTCCAGATAAAATGGACCTGAAAAATACGGACAGTACCATAAAAATGGAGCCGCCGGTCATGATGTAAAAGTACTCCAGTGCAACCTGAACCGTTTCTTGATCTGCCCCCTGCATGCCCAACATCTTCTTACCATAGACAAATCCTAAGATGATAATGGTGATACCAATGAGAATGCCCAGAAGTACCGTATGCTCAGCTGCATTATCTGCATTCTTTTTATCTTTAGCGCCGATATATTGAGCAATGACAGTAGTTGCTCCTGAACCCAAACCAAAGGTTATCCCCATTAAAATAAAAAAATAAGGGAAGACATATCCAAGTCCTGCTAATGCAGTGCCGCCTACCCATTTCCCGATGAAGGCAGTGTCAACCAGCATATAAATTGCCTGGACGGACATACCAAACATCATAGGCAGCGACAGCTTCCACAACGCTTTCTTAGGATTTTCTAAAAATTCTTCTAAGCGGCTCTCTTTTGGTTGTATTTCCATAATTGGCTCTCAGGTGAGATGGAAAATTTACTGGGAGTTACGGCTATTCTTGCAGGCTTATTCCTTACTAAAAGGAATATTTCAATCCAAGGCGGAAATGGGAAAAATCTTCCAACAGAGTAAATTGATTGTAAGGATGATCATCACCTTTAAACTGAGAGACTCCCAATTCAAACTCAACATTATCCATGAAGGTATAGACAAGGTTTCCTCCCAACATAAGGCCTGTTTCTTCCAGATTAATTAAGGTAAAAACATCTGCTTCAAGGTGATCATGCCATAAACTGGTGCTGGCAGTTGACAGGAGAGCGATATCTGAAAATTGTGCAAAAGGGCTGCCCATTCCAGGCCGGAAAGAATTACTGATGTCGTGGATGGTTTCTGCATTTTCATCGTCATATCCCTCTGCAGACAGGATATAGGTTCCTATAATCTGACTCATCACATGAATATCGTTTGGTGCGGGGATTTCTACTTCTAAGGCATACTGGAGGTAGTCGGCTTTTCTTTCCCAGAGGTAATGCTCTCCTTTATAGGGATTATGAGTAGAAAAGTAAGCCGCCTCTCCCCTGAAACCATATTTCCCAAAGTAATGTACTACATCAACGCCTGCCATCAGGGATTTACTATATCCAAAATTTGGAACGGAAATAGAATTTCCCTCTTCATCACTCATTTCTTCAAGGTAACTGATACTGGAAGTTCTGTCATTACCATTGAGTAAATACAGGGAAAGATCCGTTTCACCTACCATTCTGCTGAGCTTTACGCCAATTTCCAAAGGATTGGAAACAGCATGAAACGCCTGGGGTTTATCAGGAGGAGCAATGGGGAACTCAGATTCTCCAAATGGAAGCCGGTTCGGGTTATGGTCAGGAATGAGCACTGTCTGCATTGCCCAGTCCTGCCAGTAATAGGTAAGAGCAGCAGACCAGACTCCAATTTTTCGGTCTGCCCCCGGTGAAAAAAGGAAGTAATAATCATAAGGATTCACATTATCAGTAGGGTTATTTCCATCGGCTACACCCCATGAAATGATCTGTTTCCCCAGCTTGACTTCCCCCCAATGAGGATACCATTCCACATATAATTCCCGGTTGTCAATGGTAGAATTCTCCAAATTATTCCACCTGGATTCCAATGTGGCAGAATAAGTAACATCAAAATCATTGAAACTATAACTGCATTGCACTTCTGCTAATCGAAAAGGAAGGGTGATCTGCTCAAAGTCACTGGTCTTATACATTCCGGAGGGCTGAATGGAACCTCTGGTGGAAAATTGAGCGGAAAGCATCCCCAAACTCAGGAGGAGTATTAATTGGGGAAGGGAATAATCGAATCTCATCAGGTTTTATTTGGGCAGCCGTTTCAGATATTTCTCATGAAACTGGCTGTCAGGAATACCGGAGTCCAATTCCATATTAGAAAAGGTGAGTTTAGTGGAATGATTTTTCTGTACATTCTTGACGGTAATTTCCTGCAGGATATCATACTCCTTGATTTGGGTATAAGTATATAATTTTTCTTTCAAAAGATTGCCGGATTTATCGAATGAATGCTCCTGCAGGGTAATATGTTTTTCCGGATGAACCCAGCTGAGATGACGGCTGTATTCAGATTGAATTCCCTTCTTGGGTTTAGATTCCAAAATTTTACATAGTACATCATTGATTTTTTCTTCACCTGTAATTGTAAAGTCAAATTCATCTAACTGACGATTAGCCATATCCTCGTAACTCATATCCGAACCCATGAAGCTGTCAGATTTTTTTCCGGCGGATATTCGGCGCACTTTTTTAAAGGCAGGCAGCCACATGCGCATTTCATCATCTTTTTCATCATGCTCAATTTTCAAAAAGCCCACTCCCTTATCATCTGCCGGAGCTAAGAACCAGGTGATTTGTTTTTCGCCGCCATCTTTAGAAAATGATCGAATGGTGGAAGTACGCTGCTTCCCCTTTTTATTGGTGAGTACCATAGTGAGGTCAGCTTTGGAGTCCACCGGTGTTTTGCGGATGTCCATGAGGCGGGCGAGTTCAGTACCCTCCAATGCAAAGAGACAAGAAAAATAGGTAATTGCAATTAATAATTTCATATTAGCTCCTGTATTGATAAATGAGTTTTTCTCTGAAAATTTCCATAAGAGCTGCTAAAATGGTGAGGGTACCCAAAGAAGTTGAGAGCATGGCGAAGACCATTAGTCCCCCCATATGTACCAAGGGAATGAGGGAAGAAATTACCAATGCACCAAAGCCCATGTTGGAAAATACATCCAGCAATATGGGGTAGCCTACATCATCCACCACCTGCCGGCTGACTTCATCTTCTTTCAGACCGTTTTCAGAATAATGTCGAAACTCTGCAATATAATGAATGGCAAAGTCCACACCTACCCCAATGATGATGGAAGTGAGCAGGGCTGTAAAATGGCTCAGATCAACCCCAAACCAACCCATGAGGCCAAAATTCAAAATGACTGCAGAGAAGAGAGGAATGATGGCCAGTATTCCAAAACGCCAGGATCTGAAGAAAATCCACACAATAAAGAGTATCACCACAATGGAACCCAGGATGCTGGTAATGGAGGACTGCACCACCAAATCTACAAAGTCCTTGATAAACATCATCAAACCGGATATTTGAATATTTCTGTCACCTACTTCCGTATCAACAAAATTTTCAATCTGATTGGAAATTTCCACTGTTTCTTTGGTGGAAATGGAATGCATCATGGCAGTGATCAATCCTTTTTCATAGTCATAATCCACCAGAGATTCAAAATCATCAGGGTCACCGGACATAGAATACATGGTGAAGAGATTATTCACTTTTTCCCGCGAATCGGGAATGATGGCATATTGTGCATCGTTATCCATAATGGACTTATGCATTTCCTTGATCACATCTGCAATGGATATAGTGGTGTTCACCGTGGGTTTGGATTCCAGATAATTCTGAATTTTTTCCACATCCTTCAGCAGGGAAGGGTCTTTCATGTCACCTTCCACTTTCATGAGCAAACTCATGGAGCCAGCCATTTCCCGGTCTAAAAAGTGAGAGGATTCTCTGATTGGCATACCCGGCTTGAACATGTTCACCACATTTACTTCCACATTGATATAGGGAATGCCCATGAGAGCAAAACCCACAATTGCTAATCCCGCTGCCAGTACTGTTTTGGGTCTTTTCAGAATATTTCTGCCAAACTTGTGAATGAGAGTTTCCAGAAAACTGGGTTTTGAAAGTGATGCATGAGAGAAATCCCACTTTTTCAAATGAATGATGGCAGGCAGAAAAGTAGCGGACAAAATCCATGCCCAGAGAATGCCTGCCCCAATGGTTACGCCAAAGCCTGTCATGGCAGTGATGGGAGAAGTCACCATGGTGAGAAAGGCTGCAGAGGTGGTTATGGAGGTGAGAAACACCGGCAGCATGAGCTGGTTCATCGTAAGGGTTACTGCTTTACGCACCTCTTTGTGCTTTCTGGCTTCCCTGAAAAACCGGGATAGAATATGTACACCATCTGAATTTGCAATGGTAAGGAGAACAATGGGCATAGAAGTATTTACCATGGTAAAATAAAATTTGGGAGATTCGGTAAAGTGGAAGATCCAGCCCATTACCCCCAGCATGGCAAAGGCAGAGAGAAAAATGACAGAAAGCACCATGCCAACGGCAGGGACTGATCTCAGGTTTGCCAAAAGTATGAGGGTCATGAGCAATAATCCTACCAGCATGAGTTTTGAGGACTCTGTCTGAATCAATTCAGGAATGGTTCCTGCAATATAGGGTTCTCCCCCATAGTGGAAGTCAAAATTCTGTTCATATTTCGCTGTAATTTCAAGTACTGCATCTACTAAAGGAGGAGGGTATGAATGGGGGGTAGGGCGGATAATTATATTAATATAATCTCCGTTTTTCCCCACTACTCTTGAACTGAGATTATTATTATCCTTAAGATAACGGGCAATTTCCAACGTTTCAGATTCAGTTAAGTTACGCTGAGGCATTAAATCATCCACTTCAAGAAAGCCTTCATCGCCTTCCATTTTATTCATAGTGGCGATGGAAATGACCTCATCCACCTGGGCGAGTTTTTCGAAAGCTTCGCTGAGATCCCAGGTAAGGGCAAGGTTTTCAGGAGTGAGTGCCTCCTTGCCGGGATGTCCAAATGCTACAAAGAGAAAATCGGAATAACCAAACTCTTCAGAGACTTCATTCCAGATTCTGCGGGATTCTACATCCTCCGGCAGCATATTCATCACATTATCATCAATGAATATAAAGCGGACACCAGAGCCGATGATGAGAGTGAGCAGCAGAGATATAATGACGGTTCTCAGGGAATGGTTTAATGCCTGATTCAGGGCAAATGTTTTTAATTTAGTACTCATGGTGATTTCAGGCTTTCCGTAATTGGTCTAACTCTTCCTGCCCTTTAGCGGTGAATATCCCTGAAGAGATCATGTGGTAATAGGTTTCCACTGCCTGGGGAGGAGTAAGGTTGTTCTGAATTAAAAACTCCGGCTGAAAAATGGCATTGATCATTTTAAGCAGGATGGGTGAAGCAGCCTGTAAATCAAGTTCTGCATGTACCAGGTTTTCAGCTTTCGCTTCCATAAAAACAGTGATGATATCTTTCTGGCATTGCTCGCGGAAGGCTTCAATTTTCTGCCAAATATTGGGGTAGCGGGCTTTCATATCTGCCATTCGCTGCAGCTGGAACCTGCCCAACTGGTTTAAAGCATAGTTTATGAGTTCATGGAATTTAGCAACGGGGGAGATATTCTTTTTCAGAGTGGACTTAAAATGGTTTTCCACATGGCTGATGATATAGTCCACAATGGACTCGATAAGTTTATCTTTGGTAGGGAAAAACTTATAGATGGTTTTCTTGCTGATGAACAGGGTTTTGGCGATGTCCTCAACGGTGAAGTTGCGTACGCCGTCCTGCACCAGGGCGGTTTCTCCCTGAGATAATATAGCTGATTTGGTTTGATGTTCTTTCAACGCAGGAAACGATATCCGTATTTAACGTTTCTAATTTACAGGATTATTAGGGTTGGAGGAAAGAGAAAAAATGTTGGAATTACAGCAGACTACCCTTTAATGGTGGCAGGGGTGAGAATTTAAGGAAGGGATTAAGCTAGATTAGTAAATGAGATAGCCTTCTTCCCCGGTGAATTTTAGTATTTGCATTGTTGAAAACCACCCTAAATTTTCCCGTCTGCTCAAAGGGTAGATTTTTTTTGTTCATTCAATTTTCGGAGATAAAAATTATGTATAAAACCGTTGATGCCTTCATGGAAACTGTCATTGCTAAAAATCCTGCCCAAGATGAATTTCATCAGGCTGTCCGGGAAGTAGTGGAGTCCATCTGGGATTATCTGCAGGATAATCCTCATTATATGCACACCAAAATATTAGACAGAATCGTTGAGCCGGAAAGAGTTATCATGTTCCGGGTTCCCTGGAGAGATGATCAGGGCAATGTGCAGGTTAACCGCGGGTATCGCGTGGAGTTTAATTCCGCTATCGGACCCTATAAAGGAGGACTGCGATTTCACCCTTCTGTCAGCCTTGGTATTTTAAAATTTTTAGGTTTTGAACAAATCTTTAAAAACTCTCTCACCACTCTGCCTATGGGCGGGGGAAAAGGAGGTTCAGACTTTGACCCGAAAGGAAAATCTGAAAACGAGGTGATGAGTTTCTGTCAATCTTTCATGACAGAACTTAACCGACATATCGGACCGGTAACTGATGTACCGGCAGGAGATATTGGTGTAGGGGGCAGAGAAATTGGCTACCTCTTTGGCCAGTATAAACGCATCCGTAATGAATTTACCGGTGTACTCACCGGCAAAGGACTCAACTGGGGTGGGAGTTTGATTCGGCCGGAAGCTACAGGGTATGGCTGTGTGTATTTTGCAGATGAAATGCTAAAGACTCGTGGAGATTCTTTTGAAGGGAAAACGGTAGCTGTTTCCGGCTCAGGGAATGTTGCCCAATTCGCCACAGAGAAGGTAATTCAATTAGGGGGTAAGGTTGTGACTTTCAGCGATTCCACGGGAAGTATATACGATCCTGAAGGTATAGACACAAATAAACTGAAGTGGGTGATGGATTTGAAAAATATCCGCAGAGGCAGAATCAAGGAATACACAGATCAATTTGGTGGAGAGTATTGGGAAGGTAAACGACCCTGGGGAGCAAAATGCCAGGTAGCCTTGCCCAGCGCAACTCAGAACGAAATCAATAAAGAGGATGCTGAAACTCTGGTTAAAAACGGCTGTTTCTGTGTGGCAGAAGGAGCAAATATGCCCTCAGACCCTGATGCCATAGATGTCTTTGTAAACCATAAAATTCTGTTTGGCCCAGGTAAAGCCGCCAATGCCGGTGGTGTTGCTGTATCCGGATTGGAGATGAGTCAAAACAGCATGCTTATGGCTTGGAGCAGAGAGGAGGTTGATGCCAAATTGAAATCAATCATGACCAGTATTCATCAATCTTGCGAGTTATACGGAAAAGAAGGCAGCTTCATTAATTATGTTAAAGGTGCTAATATCGCCGGTTTCATCAAAGTTGCTGACTCTATGATTGACCAGGGAGTTGTTTGATTAATTATAAATTGTCAATTGTCAAATATAAATTATAAGCTCTGTGAGAATCAGTCTGTTATTTGTTTTTTGCAAATAATCCCTGAATAACCGTTTTAAGCTGCAAGCACTCCCATAGACACTTCTATTAGATGGGTAAACAGATGGCATTGGCAGTTAGCAGAATCCACTGAATCCCTATCCTCAAAATTTCTTATTCAGGAATTCCTATTGGCTGTAATTTTCCCCAATGGGTTCTCCCTCTCTCTTATCACATAACCTACCCCCTTTAGCGGAAAGAGTCCGCCCGCAGGGATTAGCTGACTTTAAGGGTCAGAATGCCCTGGTAAAAGAACATAGCCTACTGGCAAAGTCAATCGAATCTAACCAACCCTTTTCTTGTATTTTATGGGGACCACCGGGGACGGGTAAAACCACCCTTGCCCGCATCTTGTCCGGGGAATTTAACACTGCTTATTTTGAACTTTCTGCTATTTCCAGCGGAGTTAAACATGTTAGGGAAGTACTGTCAAATGGGAGAGCAGCGTTTGAATCCGGCAGACGCTCCATTCTCTTTATTGATGAAATTCACCGATTCAGTAAATCTCAGCAGGATGCTCTGTTACATGCCGTTGAAGATGGCAGCATCATTTTAATTGGAGCAACCACAGAAAATCCTTCCTTTGAAATCATAGCGCCTCTTCTTTCCCGGTGCCGTGTTTTACGGTTACAACCATTACAGGAGGAGGATTTGGAAACCATTCTCCAACGAGCCATAAAAGAGGATGTTCTGCTCAGTCAAAGAAAGATCAAAATTATAGCGGAGGATTCAAAGTATTTAATTGAGTCCTCCGGAGGTGATGCACGGAAACTTCTCAATACACTGGAGCTGGCTGTATCCCTTCATCCTTCTGGTGATATTGAATTGACTGGAAAAGATATAAAAGAAGCTCTTCAACAGAAAAATATTCTCTACGACAAGGCAGGAGACTACCATTACGATTGCATTTCAGCATTTATTAAATCCGTGCGGGGTTCTGATCCTGACGCTGCTGTCTATTGGCTGGCAATCATGTTAGAGGGAGGTGAAAAGCCGGAATTCATTGCCCGCAGATTGATCGTATTAGCCTCAGAAGATATAGGCAACGCAGAGCCTTATGCCCTCCAATTAGCTACGGTTGCATTTGATGCCGTCCATCGCATTGGAATGCCGGAAAGCAGAATCATACTCTCGCAAATTACCACTTATCTGGCAGCGGTTCCCAAAAGCAATGCAGCCTATAAGGCCATTGATAAAGCATTAGAAAGAGTGCGTAAAGAAGGGGCAGGAAATGTACCTCTCCATCTTCGCAATGCAGCAACGGGACTGATGAAGTCAGAAGGGTACGGAAAAGATTATAAATATGCCCATTCCTTTGATAACCATTTTGTTCAGCAAAATTATTTTCCCGAAGCAGTTTTGGATTCTCCGCTTTTTTATGCACCGGAAAATGAAGGCAGGGAAAAATTTTTAAAAGAACGCCTGGAAAAACTGTGGCCCAAACGATATTCCAAATGAAGTCAATCCTGCTATTCGTTTTAAGTCTCTGTATTCTCCTTCCACAAGAAAAATGGACTTACTCTGCAGAGGGTATGGATCAAACCAAAATTGATGGGAAGTCAGTGAGGCGTCTTACAGAAAATGTTCGATTCGTAAAATTAGATAAGACTCTTCTCACCGATAATGCCATTCAGGATATTCAAGAAGATGTGCTGCATCTTAACGGGAATACCCTCATGATTAATGGCCCTGATACATTAAAATGTGATTCTATGGTTTATTATTCCAAATTGGATTCAGGTTTTGCCATGGGCAATGTAACTTTCATCCAGAAAGAAAATAACCGCAAACTTACCACTCCCGTTTTTCATTATTGGCAGACAGAAGGATATCGAGGCTCCTCTTTCATTGCACAGGGATATTCTCGTGTGGTTGAAAAAGACCAGCTAATAATTGCAAACAGAATCCAATACGATGATGATTCTCAAACTATGCTGTTAAAAGAGAATGCCTCAGTAGAAGATCCCAGTCGGGGGATATTTGGTGATGAAATTATACTGAGCTATTCAGACTCTCTACTGGATAAAATTGAGGTGCTTAACAATGCCTTTGCCTATAATGATTTGAATGTACAGGTAAAGGAGGCAGGTCCCTTTCAAAAACACTGTGACGAAATGTCTGGTAGGGAAATGGTGGTTTTTTTTGAGAATGATGAGATCAGCCGGTTTGATTTAACCACCATGGCATCCACCAAATATAATGTAATCGAAGACAGTCTGTTGGTTGGAGAAAATGAAGCCAATGGAGACACAATTATCGTACAGTTTAAGCAGGGGGAAATGAACCGTATTCAGGTTATGGGAGGAGCATTAGGAGAGTTCCGCCCTGAAGGGAACAACACCCGCATTGACACCACCATTTACTATGGTGGAAATTATATTGATTACCATATTGACAAGGAACTGACCTATTTATCTGACAATGCCTTTGTTGAATATGAAGATACCCGTCTCAGTGCAGGTAATATTCGAGTGGACTGGGAAACAAATATTTTAGATGCCGCTCTTGTGGGAGAAGAATTTCCTACGGTACAAACTTTTGGAGAGGAACCAATGAGCGGAAATTCCATGGTCTTTGATCTTCTTGCCAAACACGGCAGAATTGACCGGGGGAGAACCTCCTTCAACCAAAGTTTCTACCATGGAAATGAAGTTTTCAGGGACGACCCAAATGTGTTTCATGTGGAAAGATCAAAATATACTTCCTGCGATTTGGACAAGCCGCATTTTTATCTTGGCAGCCGGAAAATGAAGATGCTTCCCGGAGACAGAGTCATTGCTAAACCTTTATGGCTGCATGTCTATGATATCCCTATTTTCGGATTTCCCCTTGCTGTATTCCCCAATAAGGGAGGCAGCAGGCACAGCGGTTGGATCATGCCCTCCTTCGATTACTATGATGGTATAGGAACCGGCTTTAGGAATTTCGGGTATTATTGGGCGCCCAATAACTATATGGATGAGAAACTCCTCCTCAATTTTTTTGATAAGGAAGGGATTCATGTAAATTCAAGGTTCAAGTATAAAAAACGCCATGGCGACAGATGGTATAATTTCCAATTTAACGGTTACATTAACGGCACCTGGAAGCGCCGGATTACCACCTCGGAAATAATGGACCTCACGGATAATAACCTTGTAAAGGAAGACCAAAGACTCAACTGGACCCATAATCAACAATTTGATCCTACCCAACGGCTGGCAATTGAATATGAATTTATTTCCAATAAGGATGCTTATCAAAATGACTCTGAAGTGAATCTACAGAACCGTTTAAAACAAAATCTATCTTCTTCTTTCAATTACAGTAAAAACTGGCAGACTTCTTCTGTATCGCTGGGCTATAACCAGTTCAGAGATTTGTCTATTGAAAATAAATCTCCGGAGTCTGTGGGCTACCTCATTGAGAACAGGTATAAATCTTACAAATATGAAAATGGCCCCTTATTGAATTTCAGATTGGGCAACCGAAAGTTATTCGGTGTTGGGGACCGTTGGTATAACAGTTTAAATCTTTCCTATTCCCTGAAGGCAAGTATGGGACGCAGAGACCATTGGCTTATAAAAGAAAATGACGCAGCCTGGGCGGGATATGATACAACCAAACTCAGCTATGGCGGTATAAAACATTCAGCCCGGTTGAACGCACCCCAGACTTTTTTCAGCTGGCTTTCGGTGAACCCTAATCTGTCTTTGAGGGAAGATTGGATTCTAAACTATAAAAAATTAGATGAAAATGGCGAAGAAACGGAAGTTGATGGATTTAAACGCAGACTCACTTGGAATTCATCTCTGTCTGCAAAAACCAAAATCTACGGATTATTTCCTATTCCCATTGGCAGATTGACAGCCATTCGTCATTCATTGACTCCTTCTCTCACCTATCACTATCAGCCAGATTTTTCTGACTCCCGTTTTGGGGGAGATTCCTATTTTCAGAATAACGAATCAGAAGAGAATAGATTTGACTATTTCAAAAATTCTTATGCAGGTGCTACCTCTCAAACTGAAAAGAAAACCTATAGTTTTTCCGTGGACAATGTTTTTCAGGCAAAAGTACGAAAAACAGATGGGGGTTATAATAAAATTAATTTTCTCACCTGGAATTCCTCCTTCTCTTATAACACCTTGAAAGATTCACTGAAGTTGTCAGAGCTGACTTCTAATATCAGAGTAAAAAATTTCGGGGGAAGTGAACTATTCAGAATTCGGATGTATCATAATTTTTATAAACTGGGTGAGAATAAAGAACCTGTGAATACACTGGTGGACTTTGGCAGCGGAGAATTGCCACGACTTACCCGAATGGATGTTTCCACGGATGTGAAATTCACCCTCAGCGGAACTCCGTTGGGTACCATAAAAAAACAATCAACTGAAACAGATTCTATTGCAGACATCGAAGATGAGTTTTATTCCTCCGAGCGAAAGACTAAGACGGAAAAAGATGGTAAAAACTGGGAGACCAAACTACAGTTTAAATATAATGCCAACTGGAAACATACCGATGAAGAATGGGATTATAAATTTTCACTGAAGACGGTTAATTCTATTAAATTGTCTAAAAATTGGGCTCTGTCTTACATCGCTGATTTCAATGTTAAAGAGCGGAGTTTAACTTATCACAGCTTTCGGGTTTACCGGCCTCTCCATTGCTGGGAATTCAGTTTTAATTACTGGCCCCGTGGTAACAGCTCAGGGTTTTCGCTTAGAATCAATGTAAAAAATCCCGACTTGCAGGATATTAAAATCACCTCCAAAGATGGTCGTCGAGGGTTTGGCGGATTTTAGGGCAGAAAAATCCTTTGACTGCACAATCTATAAGAAAGAAATTTCCCCCCCATGAATTTACGGGATAAATTGTCGGAGGATACCATCCTTGTACCCATGGAAGCTGCAACCTGTGCTGAGGCTATTCAGGAACTGCTTAGTCTTCTCCAATCACTTCAAATACTTTCAAATACGCATAAACTTTTTTCCTGTATTAAGGAGCAGGAAGATTCCTTCACATCTGCAGCAGGTAGAGGGATTGCCTATCCTCACTCCACTTCAGCAGAAGTTGAAAATTGTGTCAGTGTTCTTGGTATCAGCAGAAATGGAATAGATTTCAAATCTCCTGACGGACAATTATGTCATGTCATTTTGTTGACCTTAAGTCCTGAAAATGATCCTGCTGAACATCGCAAGTTTGTTACTCGTTTCAGAACCATGGTAGAAGACCCGCAGGTGCGGGCGACGTTGTCAGAATCTGGCAGTTCAGGGGAAGTACTCAACATTATAACGGATTGGGAAGACTCTGAATCTGACCCCATTGAATTGGACTAATGCCAAACTATAAAACTATAAAAGGTACGCACGATCTTTTGCCGGAGCAGCTTTCAAAATGGAGGGAAGTTGAACGTCAATGTCTCACCATTATGAAACAATTTGGATATAATGAGATTCGCACACCGGCCTTTGAAAGTACAGATTTATTCCTGCGAGGGATTGGCTCTGACACTGATATTGTAACCAAAGAAATGTATTCCTGGGAAGACCAGGGAGGGAATCAGCTTACCCTGAAGCCTGAGTTGACGGCTCCTGTAGCCCGTTCGTATATTCAACATCAATTGGGAAATCAAAATCCCCTGCAGCGATTGAGTTATTATGATGCTCTCTTTCGGCGGGAACGACCCCAAAAAGGCAGGCAGCGTCAATTTTATCAGTTTGGTGCTGAAGCAATAGGTTCACCCCACCCTGAGCAGGATGCAGAAATTATTACCCTGGCCTATACCATTTACAAATCCTTCAACATTCTGGAAATGTCGGTGAAACTTAATAGTATAGGTTCCGCTGAAATTAGACCCGCTTATCTTTCCCAATTGCGGGAAACCATGCAGTCAACTAAATCAGAACTTTGTCAAACCTGCCAATCCCGTTTGGAAAAAAATGCCCTTAGAATTTTTGACTGTAAAAATCCTGCCTGTCAGGATATTCTGGATACACAGGCACCCTTGATTTATGACTCCATATCAGAAGATGACAAAAAACATTTTGATACTGTTATTGATATACTCTCAGCTTCGGGGATTCCCTTTGAACATGATAAAAAGCTGGTAAGAGGTTTGGATTATTACAGCCATACTACTTTTGAAATAACCTCTCAATCCTTAGGCAGCCAGGACGCACTCTGTGGCGGAGGACGGTATGATGGGCTCATAGCACAGTTGGGAGGGAAATCTGTACCTGCCGTAGGGTTTGCCGCCGGTGTGGAGCGTTTATTACTAACTATTGAAGAAGAAGAGAATACTACCTTAGAATCTCCATTGGTATATTTGGTGGTATTGGGTGAGAATGCGGTCCGGAAAGCCTCTGCATTGGCAGAGGAGTTACGCAGGCATACGGGGGCAGTCATAGTCATGGAAACATTGAGGCGCAGTATGAAAGCACAGATGCGTGAGGCGGGGCGCTGCAAAGCTAAATTCTGTATCATTGTGGGAGATAACGAAATAAACGCTGAAAAAGCGGTAGTAAAAAATATGGAATCAGGTGAGCAGCAGGAAGTCCCTTTTGCTGAGCTATCCCGATGGTTCCCGACAAAATAAGTGGCAGAGACAGCCTATTGTATTATCATTCATTACCATGAAATTTCCCTGAAAGGGAAAAATCGCAGCTGGTTTGAAAAACGCCTCCTGAAAAATATCAGGAAACAGCTGAGCGGCTTACCCTATTCAAGTGTACAACATAATGCTTCCCGTGTATTTTGTTTTGGGGTGGAAAAGGAGCAGTGGTCAGATTACGGAAAGCGACTGAAAAGGGTTATGGGTATCAAGCATGCCACTCTCATGTCTCAGGTTCCCGGGGAAATGGAGGAAATTAAAGAAGAAGTACTGCAGCAGCTCCAGGGAAAAACTTTTGACAGTTTTCGAATTTCAGCCCGTCGTCAATACAAAGAATTTCCTCTGACCTCGCAACAAATCAATGAGAAAATTGGTGCTGTTGTTCAATCCGCTTATAATAAACCGGTAAACCTGAAACAGGCTGCCATTAATGTGATGATACAATTAATTAAAGGAATGGCATATGTAGGATGTGACAGAGTTTACGGTTATGGCGGTTTGCCGGTGGGGTGTAGTGAAGAAGCAGTATCCATGATATCATCGGGAATTGATTCTCCGGTGGCATCGTTTCAGATGTTAAAACGAGGAGTGGATTTGACTTATGTTCATTTTCACAGCGCTCCTGCTACGAATCGTCAATCTATCAGAAATGTGAAAGAAATTCTCAAGGTATTAGCAGGCTATCAAATCAGGTGTAAACTTCATCTTATTCCTCTATTAGAAATTCAACAAAAAATTATGGCTGAAGCACCTAATAAATTATGGGTAATATTATTCCGCAGGGCAATGGTGAAACTGTCATGCATGTTGGCAGATAAGGAAAAAATTCCTGCACTGGTATCGGGAGAATCAGTTGGGCAGGTTGCCTCTCAAACCTTATCAAATATCAGAGCAACTTCAGATGCAGGAGACCGACCCATTCTAAGACCCTTAGCAGGAATGAATAAAGACGAAATTGTGGGAATGGCGGAAAAAATCGGGAGTTATGAAATTTCAATTGAACCCTACGATGACTGCTGTTCATTTTTTATTCCCATACACCCTGAAACCAAAGCAGACCTTTTGACGGTTAAAGAGACTGAAATACAAATTGACTTTGGCGACCTCTTCCGGACTGCTCTTGAAAATACAGAAATTGAAATTATAGAATGTGCAGATTATAAGGGGAAAAAACAAACTATGGCAGAAGTAGTAAATGATTAAATATATATCGTGGAATGTGAATGGAATCCGTGCCTGTTTGAAAAAAGGATTTATGGATTTTTTAAAGCAGCATAATCCTGATATCCTCTGCATTCAGGAAACAAAAGCCAAACCAGAACAGGTGGAGTTAGATTTACCTGATTACCCCTACCAATATTGGAATAGTGCAGAGAAAAAAGGATATTCAGGCACTGCCATTTTCTCAAAAATCAAACCTCTTGATTGTGCAACGGGAATGGATATCTCCAAACATGATCTTGAGGGCAGAGTAATTACTTTAGAATTTGAAAACTATTTTTTGGTGACAGTCTATACCCCTAATGCCAAACGGGATTTATCCCGCCTGCCCTACCGATATAAGGAGTGGGATTCTGATTTTCTGAAGTTTGTAAAATCCCTTGAAAAAACCAAACCGGTAATTTTTTGTGGAGATTTGAATGTAGCTCATACTGAGCTTGACCTGGCTAATCCACAATCCAATAAAACCACTAAAACCAAACCAGGCAACGCAGGCTTTACAGATGAAGAGAGGAAGGGTTTTGATAAAATTGTACAAGCAGGATTTATTGATACATTCAGAGAATTCCATCAGGACAATGGCCATTATAGCTGGTGGAGTTACAGAGCTAATGCACGGGAGCGGAACATTGGCTGGAGAATAGACTATTTCTGTATTTCTCCCCAACTGAGGCCAAGTCTGCATTCTGCTGATATTCTTCCTGAAGTTATGGGTTCTGATCATGCTCCCGTTGTTTTGGAATTAAACCTCTGAAACTTTGCTGTCCCTTTCCAAAGTAAAATATCTGAAATCCCTCCATCAGAAAAAATACCGCAGGAGGGAAGGGAAAATCCTATTGGAAGGATTCCGTCTGATTGAACAGGTTTTACAGGCTCAGGTAGATTTAGACGAGGTATGGATGAGCACCAGAGCCTTAAAATCTGAGGCAGGAAAACAAATCCAAACCCTGTTAAAATCCCAAAACATTCCCCTGTCTAAATCCACCGACCCATTAATACGGCAGGTAAGTGATAGTAAAAATGATCAGGGAATCATAGCACTGGCAGCCGTACCTCCATATGAAAGCCCGCCAGCATTCCCCTCAAAGGCACTGTATTTGGATGGTGTCTCCGATCCGGGGAATTTAGGTACTTTACTAAGAACCGCTGCCTGGTTTGGCATTCAATCGGTGTATGTATCCCCTGATTCAGTTGACCCTTTTAATTCTAAGGTAATTCGTTCAGCCATGGGAGCTCATTTTTATTTTACCCTTCTGGATTCAGTTCAGGGTGAAACCGTATTGAGAAATGTAGCGAGCAGTTCAACAGCAATCATTGGGGCAGATCATCAGGGGGAACCATTGGAAAATTTGATAAATACAATTGCTGAGAAATGGATTTTGGTTTTAGGCAGTGAAGCCCGGGGAATACGGGAATCTGTTCAAAATTACCTCACCCACAAATTGTCTATCCCAGGCTCAAAGGGAATGGAAAGTCTCAATGTATCCGTTGCCGGCGGTATCCTGCTGCACACCCTGACAAAGGGGTAAATCTCGTTACAAATTGAAACGAAGAAAATTTAGGGAATAAGTTCCTTAAAAAGATAAATTTATCCTCTATATAACAATAAATCTTGTAAGGTAGGAAAATCAAAGAATGAAATTAATATTTTTGGGAATTATCATATCCCTTCAGTCATTGTCAGGACAAAAATTTGTTGAGGGAATTCCCTATAGTCTGGAGAAAAAAATTCCTCTCCGCTCAGAGTCTGTCATGCTTCCCTATGTAAATCATGATGATCTGCTGGCAGAAGATGAATATGCAGAACCAGGGACACCATTCCGTTACGGATATATCCATGAAGAAAATATAAATTCCTCCTCCCATGGGAATTGGGAAGAAACGGTGGAGGGCGGTTTATTATGGCAAATAACTATTGAATCAGAGGGTGCTTATGCCATTGGTCTTGAATATGAAAATTTTCACATTCCTCAGGGAGGGGAGTTATTCGTTTTTAGTCCTGACTATTCCACGATTTACGGAGCCTATACTTCTGCAAACAATATTCCCGAAAGACGCTTTTCTTCTCCACTTCTCCCTGGTGATGTGGCAGTTATTGAATATTTTCAGCCTGCGGAAGTAACAGGAGAATTTTCACTCATCATAACAGAAATCATTCACGATTACCGTGATATTATGAAATTCACCGAAGAAACCCGCAACAGAGACTGTGGAACCAATGTAGTATGCTCTGAAGCAGATGCTTATGAAGATCCCATAAATTCTGCTGCCTGGTTGGACATGGGCGGGTATATCTGCTCCGGAGCCATGGTAAATAATGTGCGTCAGGATTTAACCCCCTATTTTCTCACGGCATGGCATTGTGTAGATGGTGACTGGCCCGGTTCCTTCCGTTTCTATTTCAATTACCAAACTTCCAGCTGCTCTGGTTCCTGGGGAAGTAACGGTCCCTATGCTTATAGCTCAGACCTTCTGGCAGATTCTGATGGTATGGACTCAGACTGGGCACTTCTCCTCATTACCGATGACATTGAAGAATTATGGGAGGTATTTTACGCAGGCTGGGATGCCACGGGAGACTATCCCCAAATCACTTGTGGAGTGCATCATCCCGGTGGTGATCCGAAAAAAATTAATTTTGATAATGATCAAGCATGGGGGGACTATTGGGATAGTCCTGTAGGCCCCACCACTCACTGGAAAGTGAATTGGGATTCCGGTGGAACTGAAGGAGGGTCGTCAGGCTCTCCCTTGTTTGATGACAGATTTAGGATTGTGGGCCAATTATCCGGAGGTCCTGCGGGAGCATGCGGTACCAGTTATGATTTATACGGAAAGTTTTCCAGAGCATGGAGTTGGGAAGAACCAACCAACCGCAGAGTTTTGGACTATCTTGATCCTGATTATACAGGAACCCTGGAAATTGACGGAACCTATGTAGAAGTGACTGGCATTGCCGGAGATCTAAACGGAGATGATGTAGTAAACATTCTGGATATCATTGCCCTGGCTAATCTCATTTTCGAGGGGAATCCATCTTCGGAAGATTTAGCAATGGCAGATATGAATGGTGACGGTACCCTGAATATTTTAGATATTATCACCATCGTAAATATTATTCTGGAAGTGTAATTCACTCATGCACTCTATCGGGCTTATTCTCCTTATTACCGGGATCCTTTTCAGTAATCTCAGTGGAGAGTATAGATCTGATGCACTGCTCTTCTGTTTAAAAGCAGAAGAACCCCTTCTTGAAATTTCAAAATCGGATGAACACTATTCCACTGATCATCCTCAAATTAATTCCCTTTTAGAAGCATATTCAGTTTCAAAAGTTGAACCCTGGCTCAGGGTGACCACTCCTGAAGAACACAGTGGAGCTATTTACCTTAACCGTATTTATCGCCTGCAATTGCAGGATAGGAATTCTCAGAAACGGGATGCACTCCGCTCAGCATTATCTAAACTGAACAGTATCCATTCAGTGGAAAAAGAACCCCTTCATACCCCCCTGTTTACACCCAATGACCCCTATTATAATCAGCAATGGTTTCTTCCGCAGATCAACGCAAATGATGCCTGGAATCTATGGGACATTGAAGGTGGAGTTTTCCCCGGGGACATAGAGGTACTTCTGGCATCAGTAGATACAGGCGTTGACTGGGATCATGTGGACCTGGTTGACAATATGTGGAATAATTTAGGGGAAGATGCTAACGGAAATGGCGTCACTCTCATTCAGCAGGGTAATACCTGGGTTTTGGATCCTGGTGATATAAACGGAATTGATGAAGATGGTAACGGATATGCTGATGACCTCATAGGCTGGGATGTTTCAGGATATTCCGGTCTGCAGGATAATAATCCCAATCCGCCGGGGGGCGTATCTAATACCGGTACCTGGGCACACGGTACACATGTGGCAGGGCTTCTCTCTGCTTCAACCCATAATTCCACCGGCATTGCCTCCGTAGGATTCAATTGTAGTATCATGGCAGTGAAGGTTTCCACCGGTGAGCAGAGCTATCCTTATATCACCCATGGTTATGAAGGAATTCTCTATGCGGCTAAAGCAGGATTTTATAATGATAATTTTACTATCATAAATAACAGTTGGGGTGGAATAGGTTATAATCAATATGAACAAGCCGTCATTGATGTTGCCCATGATGATTATGGCGCTGTCATCGTAGCTGCTGCCGGAAATGGGGATGAATTTGATTTAGGCAGCGATGAATTTGCCCACTATCCCTCCAGCTATAATCATGTAATTTCTGTCTGTGCAATGGGATCTAATAATTCCTGGAACCATTGGGCAACCTATCATGCTTCCGTTGATTTAGCCTCACCGGGAGAAAGTATCCGCAGTACACGTATTAATAATGGTTACACCTCCTGGAGTGGCTCCTCCATGGCAAGCCCCATCGCTGCAGGAACCATCGGACTGCTTCGCTCACTGAATATGAATTGGACTAACAACATGTTAGAGACTATGATTCTTGCTACTGCTGATCCCATTATTTATGAAGTGAATACAGAATCCTATCTACAGGGAAAACTGGGCAGGGGTAGGGTTGATGCATTGCAGGGAGTTTCCACCCCTCTCTTTCCTAAATTCGACCTAATTGGTACAGATATATTTTTACCGGAAAGTCCTGGTGGAGATATTATACCCGGCAGTAATTTGGAAGTGATGGTAATTCTTCTCAATGATGAAAACTGGGGGACAGCTACCAATATTTCCACAGTACTAAATACTGAAAACCCTGCAATAACTATTTCTAATCCTACCCTGAGTTTTGATGATGCATTTCCGGGAATGCCAATAGTGAATGATGGGAATCCCTTTGTTGTTTCCGTTGGAAACGAGGCAGAGGCCGGTGAATATGATTTTCTTCTCTCCCTAACCTCCAATGAGGCAGACTATATAAAATATTCAGTTGAATTTTCTTTTACCATTCTGGTTGATGATGGTAATGAAGTAATGGCAGGGGATGTGAACCAGGACAGTGAAGTAAATATTTTAGATGTAGTCATTACCGCCAATGCAGCCTTGGGCCAGATTGAACTCACCCCCCAGCAATTTCAAGCTGCCGATCTAAACAGCGATGGTACTATTAACATTCTGGATATAGTGCAAATCGTGAATTTAATCTTAGTATGAATTCCATATTTTTGATGTTATTTTTTTTTGGATGGTTAAAATCAAACGTTCACACTTCATATTTATGGCATTTACAACAACCTAATTATTGGCCAGAAACAAGTCAATGGAATTCACCTCATTATCAAACAGCTTGGGAATCCCATATCTTAAAAATTCAGGGGAATAATGGATATTCTGATGGTAACCAGCATCCATTAAATGATTTAGAAGAAATATTTAGTAAGGATGACAGGGTTGCCATTTATCAGTACCGAGCAAAAGATGCGGTGCAAAGTTTATTAGGGTTGCATGAAGCTGGTGCTCAGGTTAACTATTCCGGATGTCTAATTGAGAATATTAATAGTTTAGCTATGGGAGGTCAATGGGGATACAATCCTGGATGGGAGAATAATTTTCAAATAGCACGATCTTGGACTACCAGTGGAGGATTCCCTAGAATGGATATTATGTCATTTACTATGCATCATGCATTGTCTCCATTGTTGGATGAAAATTGTCTTAGAAAACAGATTCAAGCCCATCGTTTTATTTATTCTCAAACCTTTGGAAATAATCCTGAGTATTCTAAAGGATATTGGCCTGCAGAATGTTCTTTTAGCGAAAGAATAATTAAAGTATTAGTAGAAGAAGGTATAGAATGGTCAGTAGTCGCAAACAGCCACCTTGCAAGAACACTTCAAGATTACCCCCTGCATTTTGGGAGCAATGGTTGTAACATAGATCCTCCTAATAAGGCAGATGTATCAGAAATTAATGGAAATAATTGGTGGAGTGGGCAGATAGATGGTAGGGGGGGATATTTTGCAGCTCCTTTTTGTTATCAAGCACATAAGGCAAAATATGTTGACCCAGAAACTGGAACAGAATACCTAATTGATATTATTCCAATGGGTGATGTCCTTAGTTATATGAATGGATATGGTAGTATGGGTACCGGTGAAATAACACAGAATATTGCACCTTTCGATGATCCATCTCACCCCTCAATAGTCTTGATGGCACATGATGGCGATAATGCATGGGGTGGAGGAGCAAGTTATTATTATGAATCTGTTCCAGGGTTTGCAAATCAGGCTGACAATAATGGATTTTCACCCACAACAATCCAGCATTTTTTAAATGATCACCCTGTACCTGAGAATGATATTGTACATGTTGAAGATGGTAGTTGGGTGAATGCTGCAAATGATTGGGGCCACCCTCAATTTATTAATTGGATTTGGCCTTTTTACGATAATAATTATGAATTTAATCCGGATGGATGGACAGAAGATGCCAGAAATTGGGCTGTTCTGACTGCTGCTGAAAACCGGGTTGAAACAGCAGAGAACCTATCCGGTGAATTGAGTATTGAAAATATTGTAAATCCTAATTCTGATGCAACAAATGCAGAATTAGCCTGGCATTATTTACTCCCTGGATTTACGAGCGGATATATGTACTATGGAGCATCATTAGATATGGAAGTAAAACCAACATTAGCATGTAATAATGCAACAGCATTCGCTGATATTGTAATTAATTCACACTCTAATGTAGATAATACAGCTCCAACAATTTTTATCCCCCAAAGGTATCCTTATAATCCTGGAGGAATTGGATTCGGTCCCAATTATGGGTATAATCAGCACCAAAATTCATCTAATTTCTATATTTGGACTTATGTTTATGATGTAAACAACCTGCAGTCCGTTATACTGAAGTATAGAATAGATGGGGATGGAAAAAATCCAATAAATACTAATGTAAATGATACTTATGGAGGTGGAGCCGGAGTTGGAGAATGGAATAATGTTGAAATGATTGCTAAGGAAGTTCCTACAGGAAATATCACCAATTCTCCTGAAATTGATTTCTTTATATTACCAGATTATATTTCGGATTTGTATTATGTGGAAATTGTAGATCTATCCGAAGTTCTAATTGATTACTATGTTGAAGCTGTTGATAATTATGGAAACCAAAAAAAGTCACCCATTCAACATGTATGGGTTGGAGAGTATAATCAAGGAGAGAGTGAGAACGGGTATGTTTGGTGGACCCCTGAAGTTGTAACTAACGGACAAACTGTTCATATATTTTATGGTGAAGAGGGAATATTACATAGCTCTAATCCCTTATACATTCATTTTGGAACCAATGGATGGGAAAATATATCAGATTCAGAAATGAATTACAATTTTTATGAAAATGCTTGGGAATTTATTTTTCTGATGGATTCTGATATCAATACCATCAACTTTGTATTTACTGATCTACAGGGAAGCTGGGATAACAATAGCGGTCAAGACTGGCTTATTACTATTGAAGATGAATGTTCTGAGTTAAATGGGGATATAAACCATGATTTGGCTATTAACATTTTAGATGTTGTATTGATGTCTAATTGTATCATCGAATCTAATTGTTCTAATTGCGTTGATATTAATTTAGATGGTAACGGGAATATTTTAGACATAGTTATAATTATAAATTTTATATTACAATAATATTCAGAATTTAATTGATTTTATTATCCTATTTATT
>CAZKEL010000027.1:0-31038 GCA_964551815.1 uncultured bacterium | reverse complement strand
ATAAAAAAATCTGCGTCGTTGGAGCTGGCAACTGGGGCCGCAATCACATCCGTACCTTACATGCGTTAGATCGTTTAGGGGGTATTGCTGAGCCTAATAAAGAACTACATAAGGAAGTAAAGGAGCAATATCCTCAAACTGAAATTTATGAGTCACTGAGTGCAGCAATGGGAGGAGGGTTTGACGGCTTCATTATAGCAACTCCTGCTGAAACACATTTTGAGATAGGTATTAAACTTATTGAAAATAATTTTCCCCTTCTCATTGAGAAACCGCTCACCCTCACTCTTAAGGATGCAGAAAAATTAATGAATAAAGCTGGAGAAAAAAATGTGAATGTGATGGTGGGGCATTTACTCTTGTTTCATCCTGCCATTAAAAAAATAAAAACCTTAATTCAAGCAGGTAAAATAGGTAAACTCCAATACATCTATTCCAATCGGCTGAACCTGGGAACTATCCGGGTGCATGAAAATGTGTTCTGGTCCTTTGCACCCCATGATATATCAATCCTGAATTATTTTACCAACTCCCTTCCGGAAAAAATTGATACTTTTGGGGGTGCTTTTATACATCCTCACAATCATGATACGACTATCACCTATCTTGAGTACCCGGAAAATATAAAAACCCATATCTTTGTATCCTGGCTGCATCCCTTTAAAGAACACCGCATCGTTCTTATTGGCTCAAAAGGAATGATATCATTTGAAGATTCTTCAAAAAACAAAGATATTCTGTTTTATGAAAAGGGTGTGGATTGGGCAGATGGCGTGCCTGTGGCAAATAATGGTCCTACTGAAAAAATATACTATGAACCCAAAATGCCTCTTGAAGAAGAGATCAAATATTTTATAGAAAACATGGATAAATCCTTTACTATTTCCAATGGAAAAAGCGGGTTGGAAGTGGTGAAAATTTTAGAAGCCGCTTCTGCTTCTCTGAATAAACACAACATATGAAATTATAAATGAGTAAAACTTATGCAATCATCCCCGCCCGTGGCGGAAGCAAGGGGTTGGCAAATAAAAATATTCGCAGTTTTGGTGGGAAACCCTTACTGGTACATTCCATTGATTATGCACTCAGTTCAAATTTGGTGGATGCTGTATTTGTTTCAACCGACGATAAAAAAATAATGGAAACTGCAAAAAATGCAGGGGCAAATATTATTCATCGCCCCACTGAGCTTGCATCTGACACTGCAACAACAGAATCCGCAATTCATCATTTTATTGAATCATGTAATGAAAAACCAAATACAATTGTACTATTACAAGCAACCAGCCCCTTAAGACCCAAAGGTTCTTTGGATGATGCATTAAATCATTTCCATGACGAAAAATTTGATTCTCTGCTCAGTATTTGTCCTACACATCGGTTCTTTTGGCGGGTGAAGAAAGACAAAACCACCTTTGCAGAATATGATTTCAAAAATAGACCCCGCCGGCAGGACTTAAAACCCATAGATATGCGCTTTATGGAAAACGGTTCTCTTTATATTTTTACCCGTGAACATTTTGAAAATACCGGGAATCGTCTCGGTGGTAAAATTGGGTTTGTAGAATGGCCTGAACATTTCAGTCTTGAGATTGATACTGCATTAGACTTCCAGTTATCCGAACTCATTTTTTCTTCTCTTAACCCTTAATTAATTTTTCAATATTAAAAATTTGATTCCGGCAAGAATTAAGGCCTTTCTGATTATTTTCACATCCCTGCTCCTGTTGATGGCAGGCTGGCGAGGGGTGTTTATAATATCCAATTTATCGAATATCCAATTTGATGACTTTTTTCTATTTTTACAGTCCTTCCCTGTTGCACTCCGTCTGGATGCAGTTACTGCTTCATATCTAATTCTGCCAATTTGGATAACTATGTTTATCCCCAAACTTGGTTGGCAAAGCTCAATTAACCGTAGCATGGTTACACTATATTTACTGGTTATATCATTTTTATATGGCTTTTTCTGCATTGTTGATTTGTATTTTTTTCAGGAGATGGGGTCGCATCTAAATTTCATGGCGTGGCAGCCTTCGGCTAAAAGTGGTGAAACACTCTCCTATATCTGGAAGGAATATCCCATCTTAATCATTGTTGCCATTTTAAGTCTCATATCTTGGTTTTGGATAAAATTACCAAAAAATTTCATACTACATGGAAGAATTAAAAGACCGATTTATGCCTATGTTTTTTCATTTGTTTTTTCTGTCATTTTCATTGGTACCTGTATTCGGGGAGGGTGGCAGGAGCGTCCCATTGACTGGGGTCATGCCATGTTCAGTTCAAACCATCTTGCGAATCAGGCTGCATTAAATCCACTTTTTAATCTTGGAAGGTCTGTAATTCAAATGCAGTCAGAAAAAAATTTATCTGGCTCTCTCCATTTCATGGAACATGACTCTGCGGGGGCTATTCTTAGAAATCTCATTAAAACAGAAGGTGAATCTTTTATCGATCCGCACGGTATTCAACGACGCATTGAAAATCCCCAAGGCATTCAACCCAATATTGTCCTTGTTGTTTTGGAGTCTTTTCTTGCCTCAAACTGCGGATTTATAAATCCTGAAATGGAAGGGGTGACCCCAAATTTAAACCAAATTGCTAATGAGGGAGTTAACTGCAAAAACACTTTTGCCAATGGCAAACGATCTGCCTATGGACTAAGCTCTATACTATGTTCCTGGCCCGTATTGCCCGGGTATCCCATCATCTCTCAACTTGAAACTCAGGGAGGTGTTGAAACCATTGCATCCCTGTTAAAAGGCACCGGATATTCCACTCATTTTATTTATGGCGGTGATGCGGACTTTGACAATATGAAAGGCTTTGCCATTGCTAACGGATTTGATGAAGTTCATGATCGTGAGAAATTCAGTACTAGTACACCGGGAAATATGTGGGGAGTATATGATGAATATATCTTTGACTATACAGCATCCATTTTACAGGAATCAGAACAACCAAATTTTCTTACCCTGTTTACCACTACCAATCACCAACCCTGGCAGGTTCCCGCTGATAAAGAATCAATCATTCCTGAATTTGATACATTAGGAGTAGAGGCTTCCCAAGTACTTCGCACCATGGCATATACGGACCATTGTATCGGTAAATTTTTCCGAAAAAACAGAACCAAAAAATGGATGGGAAATACCCTCTTCCTGTTTATCGCAGATCATGGCATTAATGTCTTTAAGGGGCAGTTCGAAGACCCACGCAATGCACATATTCCTTTTTTGATCTATGGTCCCTGGCTTATTGCAAGTCCTCAGGTAATTGCAAGCCCTGCATCACAGGTTGATGTTGCTCCCACCCTGCTACACCTCATTGGGTATCCTCACCCTTTTCGACTCTTAGGATCAAATGTGTTGGCAGCAGATTACACAGGCGTAAGCTGTAGGGTTGTCAATGACTATGCAATGTGGATAGAACAGAAGTTTTTGTTATCCTCAATAATGAACAAAAAACCAACCTTGTCTCACCTGCAGTCAATTTATGAAATCCCCTACACTGAGATAAAAGATGAATCGAAAATTACTCCTGTTGAGAAACATTTACAGGCATATATGCAATCTGCTTATTTCTTATTTAAAGGCGGCCAGACTGATTAGTTGTTGATTTGAATTTAGAGACAAGAATAACTACCAGAGTAGAAATTACAAATGCTGATAATCGGGGAGTAATTACAGTACCAAAAACGGGAATAATGGTAAAGAAAGTTCCGCAAATTAGCCCTGCTAACACTCCTTCTTTTTTGATATTTCTCCACCAAAGCGTCAGAACCAATGCAGGTCCGAAGGATGCACCCAATCCACCCCAGGCATAGGATACCATTTCAAAGACAAGATCATTAGACTTCCATGCCAGATAAAAAGCTGCTAATCCTATTACCAGGGTAAAAAACCTGCCCAAAAATAGTAATTTTTTATCTGTAAAGGAAATTCCTGCATACTTCCGTGTTATATCTTCAGTGATAACGGTTGTGGAAACTAACAACTGCGAATCTGCGGTGGACATCATGGCTGCAATGGCACCGCTTATAAAAATGCCTGCCAGCCAAGCCGGAAGTAAGTTTGATGCCATGATGGGCATGAGTTTTTCAGGATCGGGAAGAGAAGCAATGGAAGTAATTACTACTCCGTTAAAGTTTAACAGTCCATTCTTTATAAGTCCGGCACCAATTAATCCGATAAACATTGCCCCAAAGAAAGCAGGTACTGCCCATAAATAGGCAATTCTACGGCTGACAGCAATATTTTCTGCATCATCAATGGCCATATAACGAGCCATTAAATGAGGTTGTCCCATATATCCCAGTCCCCAGGACAAGCCGCCAATTGCAGCAACAAGAGCTGCGCTTCCTGTTTTCCCTCCATACAGAGTGGACCAATCAATTACAGCCACCACCTCAGAACCGGAGAGTTCAATAAAACCGGCTAATGGAAGAATAACCAGAGTGCCAATCATAATAATTCCCTGTACGAGATCAGTCCATGCCACTGCCAGAAAACCCCCCATTAAGGTATAAAAAACAATGATGACTGCCCCTATTATCATGCCATTGAATTCTGAAATACCAAAGGTAACATTGAGTACTTTTCCTGCTCCTGAAAATTGTGCTGCCACATAAAATGTGAAGAAAAAAGTAATAATTAAGGAAGCTACGAGTCGGATAATACCACTGGCGTCCCCAAATTTATTTTCGAATAATTGAGGAAGGGTAAGGGCATCATACTTTGCAGTTGCTTTTCTCAGGGGATAGGCAACAACGAGCCAGGAGAGGATTATTCCGCTGACACAGCCAAACACTGTCCATAATTCCAGCATTCCGGCTACCAGAGCTGCCCCCGGGAGACCTAATATGAGCCAGGCTGATTCGCCTGATGCCCGCTCCGAAAAAGCAATCACTGTTGGTCCCAACCGTTGACCACCTAATGCAAAATCTTTTAAATTGCGGGTAATTCTGATAGTGTAAAATCCTACCAGCAGAATTGTGATGAGGTATATTGTAAAGCCAATGGTCACTGCGTCCATAAAATCCCTTTCAATTATAGTATCGAAACTAAAAAGATTTTATTTTTCCGGGAAAGGGAAATTCTGAATGTCTGTATATTTCCCCCTCCGCAAGCCAGAATATTGAATTCAAGAATAAAAATATTTATAACCGGTGGTACTTTTGATAAAGAGTATAACGAACTTACAGGTGAATTATACTTCAAGAATACCCACATGTATGAATTACTGGAGCTGGGACGAAGTCAGGTAAATGTGGATATTGAAACCTTGATGATGGTGGACAGTCTGAAAATGTCTGCTACTGAACGACAGTATATTATTGAAAAATGTGTCCAAACTGATAATTCTAAAATTGTCATTACCCACGGCACGGATACCATGGTGGAAACGGCAAGAATCCTTGCTGAAAATACTCGGGATAAAACCATTGTTCTCACCGGTGCCATGATACCTTTCAAGTTTGGCAGCTCCGACGGACTTTTCAATATGGGCAGTGCCCTGTCATTTGTTCAGGCATTGGACAATGGAGTCTATATTGCTATGAATGGTCAGATTTTTTCACAGGGCAATGTACGCAAAAATAAAAAAATGGGGATATTTGAAGAATTGGAGACTACAGAATGAATGGATTACACGGAATTTCCTCCCTGTTATTGGGGTATTTATTTGGATGTTTTCAGACTTCTTTTTTCATAGCAAAAAGAGTCTCAAAAAAAGACATCCGAGAAATGGGCTCAGGGAATGCAGGTGCTTCCAATGTCACTTCAGAGTTTGGCTGGAGCTTTGGTGTGCTTACAGGTGTTATTGATGTCTTGAAAGCCTTTATTCCTGTTAAACTGGTATTGGTACTTTTTCCTCATGCCTATCAGGAGACAGAATTAATGGTCTTAGCAGGAACGGGGGCTATTTTAGGGCATATCTTTCCCTTCTTTTTAGACTTCAGAGGCGGTAAAGGCATCGCTTGTTATATTGGAATGCTGCTGGCAATCAACTTGCAGTTAGGGGTGATTACCATTTTGGCTTTGATGCTGATAACATTTATCACTGATTTCGTTGCAGTGGGATCACTTCTGTTATATGCCATTATTCCTATTTTAGCTTTTATTGAAGGCTCTTATTCTCCGCTGATATTAAGTTGTTTATTGATTTTATTTGGAGTGGGAATCTTAAAACATTTAATAAATATTAAACGCATTTTAAATGGAAGTGAAACAGGACTGCGTTCCGTTTTTAAAAAGCATTCCACACCTGTGGAGAACAGTGAAGAGTCAGCTGATTCCTGAATAGTAACCATTAATTCAAAAATAAATGGCAATTATACAACCTTTTAAAGGGTACCGCCCTACGCCACAAAGAGCAGCATTGGTGAGTTCTCCTCCTTATGATGTAATGTCCTCTGACGAGGCCAGAAAAATATCATCAGGAAATTCTGATTCTTTTTTACGAATTATCAAGCCTGAAATTGATTTTACTTCCGGCAATGAACCCAAAGGAGATGATCTCCACTTACATGGGAAATCAAATTTAGACTTATTTATTGAGAATGGAAACCTGATTCAGGATGAATCTCCCTGTTTATATTTATACCAAATTCAAATGGGAGAACATATTCAAACAGGGGTGGTGGCTGGCGTTTCAATTGATGAATATAATACTGGTACTATAAAAAAACATGAATTCACCAGACCTGATAAGGAAAATGATCGAACCAGACATATTTATATTACCAACGCAAATACAGGACCTGTTTTTCTCACTTTTAGAAATTCCAACAATTTCAAATTAACAATTGAGGATATGGTTTGTGCTGCTCCGGAGACTTCCTTTACTTCAGAAGATAATACCATCCATACTTTATGGAAAATCAACCATCCACAACAAATAAAGAAGTTGAAACAATTCTTTGAGTCCGTTGCTGATTTGTATATTGCCGATGGTCACCACAGAGCTGCTTCAGCATCCAGAGTTCAGAAACTTAAAAAAGAAACCAACCAATCCCATAATGGAAAGGAAGCATATAACTTTTTTCTCTCGGTGATCTTTCCAAATGATGAAGTTCAAATTTTAGATTATAATCGAGTGGTGAAAGATTTGAATGGTTTTAAAACGGAGCAATTCTTAGAACATGTTCAACAAAATTTTTCCCTCTCTCCTGTTTCGGATCTTCCTTCCCCACTGCCTGCGTATAAAATTGCTATGCTGTTGAATTGCCAATGGTACCTGCTTACACCCAATAATAATATTTTGTCCGATGAGCCTGTTGATGGTTTGAATGCTGCCATATTACAGTCACACCTTTTATGTCCGGTTTTAGGGATTGATGACCCCAGAACTAATAATCGCATAGATTTTGTGGGTGGAATTAGGGGAATGAGGGAATTAGAGCGTCGGTGTCAATCGGATTGTATGGTTGCCTTTGCCCTTCCTCCAATAAAAATTGAGCAGTTGCTTTCTGTAGCAGATTCCGGAAAAGTCATGCCTCCTAAATCCACTTGGTTCGAACCAAAACTGAGGTCAGGAATGGTGGTGCGGATGTTAGAATAGTCCTGCCTAATATTAAAAATAATCTTAAATCTCTAAAAGAAAGGATAATAAAATGAATGCAAATTATCTATATATCATCGGTTTTGTAGTTTTAACAGCGTTGGTTTTTACTCAGGAAGGTGATGAAAAACATACCTTGGAGACAAAAATCAAGTTTGAACTAAACGAAGACGAATATGGTACTGATGAAAAAGTGAAATTGGGTTTGTATCTGGAAGATATCGACTTTGAAACCGCTTATGAAATGCACTATCCCCATTGTTATGGTGTAAAAATCAGCGGTGTAATTAGCGGCTCAAATGCTCATAAAGCAGGTTTGACAGATGATGACATCATTATGGAATTTGATGGAGAACAGGTGCGTTATGAAGATCATCTCATCAGTTTAAGGAATACCAAACAAATTGGTGATATGGTTGAAATTACATTTTTCCGTAATGAGAAAATCAATACCACCAATTTGACTTTTCATCCCCCCAAGGAAAAAGAGGATGAGGATGAAGATGATTTTTATATCAGTAAATCCGGAAAAAAGAAGAAAAAACTGTCACCCGGATATGGTGGTGGATACACCTGCGTGATCAAACTGGATTATGACTTTTCAGAAATTAACTCCCTTATATCACAATATGGCCTGTCTCCTCTCACCTCTGATAATGCTGTCATGTATGGTGGAGGTGGAATGGGGAATATTGGTAAAGGCTGGTTTATGGGAGGTATGGGAGCAGGCATGTTATATACCCAATCAATTCCTTCTATTGATACCAACTATACGAAGACTACCCTGAAGGTGGAGTCTGGTTTTGCCGGTGTATCCCTTCTTAAAAAAATCCCCATCCTGACAGAAAGAGTGGTGTTGGATATAGGCACTACCCTGGGTGGAGGTGAAACCATTGTAGAAGTTGCCAATACAGATGGGACCTATTCATGGGATAGTATTGGTACCAACTCCTACGCTAAATATTCTAAATCCTATTTCACTTTTTATCCGGAAGTAGGGGTATTGGTTCGTATTAAAAATTGGGTAGGCATCAGAGCCGGTGTGGGGCAGCTCCTCGCTTATTCAGCTGATAATTCCTGGACTGATTCCACTTTTGGAATGAACATAGCTGGTGATTCTCCTTCACCTTTCAACGGACAATCTCTCTCCCTTGCAATTTGGTTTGGATTTTAATTTAAGATACTGTTAAGCCTTTAAAAGATATCCAGGGGAAGATGCAGTAGCCAAAATCTACTCTGTCTTTTGACACTTCCCCCATATTTTCAAACATTTCCCGAATGTTGCCTGAAACCATAGTTTCAGAAATAGGATATTTAATCTCTCCATCTTCAATATAATAGCTGTTTTTTGCTACTCCCGAAAAATCTCCATTATTAGCTGGGTTCCCACCTGAAAACCGTGCCAGCAAGACTCCTTTGTCAATTCCGCTGATGATGGAATCTCGAGACATACTACCAGGGTCAACAAGGTAAGCGTCACCATCATTAACAGCCCGAGACTTTCCTAATTTCCGGGAGCCATACAGACTCAGGAGGTGGGTTTTCAGCACTCCCTTATCAATGATGGTATTGTTTTCAGCAATATATCCGTCATCAGTGACAAAATAGCCGTCGCATATTTCTTCTGAAACAGGGTGTGAATGAAGAGTCAACCCCGGATGGGTTATCTGTTCATTCAGTTTGTCTTTGAAAAGGGAATTGCCCGTTATCATTTTTCCATCGCTGATATCTGTGGTGATAAATCCCAGAAAATCACTGACGCAATCGGGAGTGACCACCACATCACCTACAAATTTATTCTGTACCTGCTGAGTACGTATCTGTTCAGTGGATTGTTTCAAGAGGGTATCTATTGAGCAGTACTTGTGAAGCGGTTTATCCAGATTCAGAGCTGAAAAAAAGGTTCCGTTCATGGAAGATGTGTCTTTACCATCCTTGGATAAAAATCCGGGATAAAATCCATACATACCCTTATTAATATCAAAATTTACACCATTTGAATTTTGAAAGTAGGATCGAGAGTAGGTAAAATCCAGGACTGCCTGCTCTAAATTAACCGTGGGATAGGTAGAATTCACATATCCAAGAAATTCTTCCATGCGGTTGTACATGCTATCCAGATCGGCAGTTTCATCTCCCTTTGAAAAAGACTTGGTTGGTTGTTTCTCTGCAATGTCTAATGCTTCATCTGGTTGAGAAGCTTTTGCTAATTCCATCACCTGTTCAACTGCCTGATCAATGCTGCCCTTATCTGTTTTATTAATGGAAGTTGATCCTTTTTTCTGATCCTTGATTACAGATATTCCCAAACTGGTATTAAAAGTAGTACGCAGCAGGGTCATCTCACCGCTGTCAATATTCAACTCCTTTTTTTCAGAAAAGGATACAGAACATTCAACTTTTTCAGCACCTGCCCTTTTTAATTTATCAATACAATAATGTAAAAGTTCATTTCTTTCCATTTATCTGCCTCCAATATTGACTTTACATTTAATGGCAGGGCCGCCCATTCCAACGGGAATCCACTGTTTCTTACCGCACATTCCTCCGGCACTCCACACCATATCAGAAGAAACCATATCTACCGTTTTTAATACATCAAAAGCTACCCCGGATATGGTTGTATCTTTAATCGCCTGCCCGATTTTACCATTTTTAATTTCGTAACCCATTCCGATACCAAACATGAATTCACTGGTGGAATCTGCCTGACCGTTGCTACTGCGTTTTAAATAGTAACCATCATCAATGGAGGCAATCATTTCTTCCAAGCTGCTGGTTCCGGGAACAAAGGCGGTATTACGCATGCGGATGAGGGGTTCATCGGAAAATTCATAGGCTCTAGCATTCCCCGTGGGTTTCATTTCAAAATGACGGGCACTGTCTTTATTGTGCATGTAGCTTTTCAGGATTCCATTTTCAATAATTACAACATCATCTGACTGTGTCCCCTCATCATCCACATAAACAGGTACAGGGCAGGTATTACCATCAAATGTATTGGCATAGTCAATTAAAGTCACTAATGGACTGGCTACCTGCTGATTCAGATAGTCCCCGGCAACAGAACCGCCCATTACAAAATCCGCTTCAGTGGTATGGCCAATAGCCTCATGAGCTAAAATTCCTGCCAAGTCAGCATCTAAAATGACATCTTTAGTCCCGGCTTCAGGATGAACTCCATTTGCTTTCTTTTTCAATTTCTCTACTAATACATCTACTTCCTTGTAAAATTCTGCAGGTTCAGAGAATTTATCTTCTAGTTGCCCCAGCCCTCCCCAGACATCCATTACGCTTACGGGAGCACCGCCTTTTTCAATGGAAATCATTATAAACAATAAAGCCCGGGGTGTCATGGAATAGGACTCAGAACCATCTGAGGTAAAAAGTGATTTCTCCATGTCCAAACTTCCTAATACAATATTACGGGAAAGGAGTTCGGGATATTTCTTTTCAATATAGCCATCTATATCACGGAGATAGTCTACCCAGTATTTTTGAGTCTGGCGATTTTGAAGGGTGGTGAAATCCATCTCATAATTTGCCTGGGTTTCCGGGAGGAAAATACCACAGCGGGAAGTATCCTTTTTATTCATGAACTGAACATTATCTGTGGATGCTTTTACAGCTCTGGTGATACTTTCATCAGAAATTTCGGGATTGGAAGAAAACCCCCAGTTTCCATCTTTATACACCCGGGCGGAAATCCCGCTTGTTACCGCATTTACATTTCCGGTAACATCTCCATTGGTGAGGGTGACCCTATTATTGCGGTTCTCCTGAGCCCGCAGTTCCGTATAATGGGCAAAGCTATCTTTAAACTGGTTCAGTGATTCGTGTTTCATGTGTTATTCCCTTATTATATTTCGAAATTAAAATTTGTCATTTCTGTTTACCCCTCAGGGAGAAGAAGTCCAGAGGTAAGCGTTTGTGTAAAATACTCCTCTCCTCGGGTAGAGGTAGGGCGAGGGGTCAATTTATAATGTCAACTCGAAAGACTTTAGCAAAATCCCCGGGCAGGATATGCCGCCTAACTCTCTACCGTCATAGGTTTCAACGGATGGCATTAAATGTGCTTTATTTGTCACCCCTTCAAGATTATCACCAAAAAAACTATAGATGCTGTCATCAAAACGCATATTGTCAATGGGTGCAATGACTTCCCCGTTCTCTACCCAAAAGCATGCATATCGGGTCATACCGGTAATGCGGCCTCCCGGGCGGTCACTCCAATTCAAATAATGTAGATTAGAAAGATAAAGCCCAGTACCCAATTTAGATACGACTGCATCTTCATCCAATTCACCGGGATTCAACACTGGCGCTCTAAGTCCTTCATCCTCTCCTGCAAAATTAGAGGTGACTCCATACTCTTTGGCACTGCGACTGCTCACCAGGGTATTTTTCAGGCTTCCATTTAATATGAGGTCTAATTGCTGAGGAGCTAATTCCCCGTTACAATTAAAGCGTGGTACAAAGCCTGATCCAAAATCTTCTTTTAAAGAGAAACAATCAGAAAGTTTCATATCATTTTCACGCATTTTACAGAGGGCGCTATCGCCTTGCTGAATGGAGGCTTCGCTTACGCCGCCCCAGGAGAACATCCCTACGATATCCGCCACCCCTGCAGGTGCAATATAGGTACGATATTTCCCGGGTTCAATTTTTTTTGCGGATTTTTCCATCATACGCAGTTTTGCTATGGACTTTGCCATATTTTTCTCGTAATCCGACTGATTCCAATGGCTGCCTGCATAAGTACCTTTCACCATTTTTTCATCAGAGGTAATGAGTGAATAGTCCAGAGAAAAGGTGTCTGTTTCAAACCAATGTTTTTGTCCTGCAGAATTAGCATTGCCTGCATAAATTCTGCCTGATGCCCAGATGCCTGCTAAATCTACCCCATCCATGGCAGGACATAAACTCTCAACTGCTTTTTCAGCTGGCAGCAATACTCCCTCATGGGTTTCATTACTGGAACCACTGTTTTCAGGGAGGACAATAAAAGGGTCTTTAGGCAATGTATCCACTTCTTCCCTTAAACGATTCAATTCAGATACTGCTAATAATTCATCATTTGCAATATCTCCTGTTAAGGTGAAGCTGCCACTGCAGGTTTGGTCATCCTTGATGAGGGTGATGTTTATTGCAGCATCCTCCACCAGACCCGACTGCCGTACTTTTGACTGGCTAAAACGAATGAACTGGCTGCTTTCACCGGATACCCCGATTTTTAGATGTTCACCTTGGTGGAGGCTGTTTAAAAGATTTTCTGATAATTGGTTAAATTGGTTTTTCATATCAATTGATTGTTTAATTTTTCATTTCTTATTCTTCATTTCTAATTAAAAATCACACTCCCCCAAACACTTCTACATTCTCAAAGAGGCAGAGGGGGGAAGCATGTCCCACCCTAATTGCCTGATTAGGTTCACCCTTGCCGCAATAAGGGGTACCGTACACTCCAAAAGTTTCCTGGTTTCCCAGCATTTTCAGGCTGTTCCAGAATGGATTAGAAATACCCCGGTAATTGGGGTTCTTCACCGTTTTAGTGAGTTTCCCCTTTTCAATAAGTTTCCCATATTCGCAGCCAAATTGAAATTTATTGCGGTAATCGTCTATTGACCAGGAGCGGTTGGTTTCCATATAGACCCCGTGATCCACTGCAGATATGACTTCATCGAAAGAGGAATCCCCCGGTTCTAAATTCAAATTTGCCATGCGGTCAATGGGGGCACGGTTCCAGGAGGATGATCTGAAATTAGCCACTCCCGGTACACCGGACCGAAGCTGGCTTTCCCTGCCGCCCAACCCTTTCAGAAGCACGCCGTCTTTTATGATGAAGTCTCTTTCTGCTTTAAGTCCCCCGTCATCATAACCGTAACAGGCAAATTGTCCATCTACGGTAGGATCAAAGGTGATATTCATGAGATCTGAGCCATATTGGAGGTTTCCAAAATCCTTTTCCCTGACGAATGACCAACCAGCGTAATTGCGTTCATCTCCTAAAATTCTGTCCACTTCCAGAGCATGACCCACTGATTCATGAATCTGCAGCATCATTTGATCAGGAGCCAATACCAGATGAGTGGTTTCTGTTGGGCATTCTTCAGCATTCAGGAGCTCGAGGGCTTGTTCTCCTACCCTTACAGCCCGTGCCAATACAGCATCTATTTCAAATTCTTCCATACCTATTTGCAGACAGTGGTTATCAGATCTGCGTTGATATTCCGCTCTTTTGTGAGCAGTTGCGGAATAGTCCGACTGCACCATGAGAAATGACTGACGGGTGTCAGAACCATTAGAGCTTACAAAATTGATATCCGTTTCGATAATCATTCCCATGGCAGTGGCAGAAACAATATGGTCATTTACTTTTAAATGGCGGTATGCCTGCAGCAAGATTTCGTTTAACTTACCGGCAGATAATTCTTCAACTTTTGATTTAAAGGGGGATTGGTATTCTCCTTTGCTTGGTGGTCTGGCTTCATCACTAAAGGTAAAAAGTGAATGAGGAGCTGCAGCCTTTGCCTGTAACAGGGCAGATTCAGCGGCTAATTGAATTTTCTCAGGGGCAAGACTGTTACAGCCAAAATATCCAAACTGGCCTTCTGATAATACCTCCACCATAATGCCGTGGCTTACATCACGCGAGTTTGCCTGGGGATTTCCATCTCGAATGATACGGTAGGTAGTGTTTTCTTTCACCTCTCTCAGCCCCACCCAGTCCACTTTAACATCTATGGCAGAAAGGGCATCGTATAATTGAGTATTAGACATATATCTCCTGTAATTCTTGATTCGGTTGATTTTAGAAAAAGGCAGTAAATTTAGGGGTTCTTGAGGATCATATCCAAAGCTGATTGAACTAAAATTACAATATAAATTTTTTAATAATTGGAGAAGAATATGGAAGACCAACCCATGAAATTAACAGAGGAAGAAAGAGAAAAACTTATGAAAGCAAAGGATGAAAAAGCCTGGTATCAGGTCTGTGATGAAATCAAGGGTCGCAGAAACGGTCAATATCCTGCCTACCTTTCCCGAGAAGTTCTGGAGCTTTTTCAGGAAAATTTTCCTGTTACTATGTCGTAAATAATCACGCTGCCAATGGAACAGAGAAAAGGAGCAGGGTAAACAGAACTCTTTGAATGGGAATGGCAATTTGTAGATAGTGAATGGCGAAAAGTTACCCTTACAGCCTAAATCCCACAACAAATGACAAATGACTAAATTAAACATCCAGGTAGTAGATTTTCACTCACCACGGGTATCTGCAGACTTTACTCGTTCCCTGCGGGAGACTGGCTTTGCTGTCATAAAAAACCATCCTGTAGATATTGAACTTGTTCACTCAGTATATTCTGAATGGGAGCACTTTTTTAATTCTGATGTCAAACATAATTATACCTTTAACAAAGATACGCAGGACGGGTATTTCCCTTTTGGGATTGAACATGCCAAGTACCGTTCCCAAAAAGATTTGAAAGAATTTTTCCACCTTTATCCATGGGGTCAATACCCTGGAGAGCTGAGCTTTAAAACCAGAGAATTATATCAGGATCTCTGTACGCTTGCAGAAACCCTTCTCATCTGGTTAGAAAAAAATACTCCCGAAAAAATTAGAAAGCTGTTTTCCATCCCTCTTGAAAAAATGGTTGATAATAGTCCCCGGAATTTACTGCGCATCATTCACTATCCTCCATTGCGAGAAACGGATTCACCGGAGGAAGAGCGTGCTGCAGCCCATGAAGACATCAATCTTCTCACTATTCTCTTTTCCTCTACAACTCCGGGACTTCAAACACAGGATATTAAAGGTCAGTGGCATGATGTACCCTGTGACCCGGGTATGATTGCAGTAAATACAGGGGATATGTTGCAATTGGCATCACAGGGTTACTTCCCTTCAACCTCTCATCGAGTGGTAAACCCTGAAGGAGAAATGGAGAAAACTTCACGCATGGCTATGCCTTTATTTCTCCACCCCCACGACGAGGTACAACTATCCTCCACCCATACTGCAGGCTCCTATTTGAAGGAGCGCTTGGAAGAAATCGGTTTGATTTAACTTTTTCAATTTATTTTTGTCAATACCCTCATACTCTTTTAATCATGACTAATTTTTTACTTTTCTTACTCACTGGAATTCAATTGCTTTCCGCAACGCTTCTCACCCCAAAAGACAATGCTGATATCTCCCATATTCATGTTTTGTTTTCATGGGAGGAAATTGATGGTGTTTCAACTTATCAAATCCAGGTTTCTAAAGATTTAGACTTTGGCGAAACTCTAATTAGTAAAACAACTGAAAAAAATTATTATATTGAAAAGGAAATGATTAGTTGGGAAAATAGTTATTATTGGAGGGTGAAACCATTCGAAGGTGACTGGATAGATAGTTTCAGTTTTACCACAATGGAGTCCTCCGTTACTTTTCAGTCTGACGATAAACCCATTGAAATTCTTGTAAATAATCCCTCTAAAACCTATGATGGTCTTACTATGTTCGGTTCCTATTATAATAATTATTCCGCTGCAATTGATATGAATGGGAATGAGGTATGGAATTCCGGAGGTATAAATTCATTTGTTTTTTTTCAAAGAGATGAAAGCCAACGCTTATTGGGAGGAAAGTTCCTACCTGAATTAAATAGTTCTCTCATTGGTGCTGAGTTCAATTTAGAAAATGGAATTGTCTGGACAGAACCTGTAGACCCCTCTTCCTCAGACGGTGAGTCTTTCATTCAACATGAAATCGTCGTGCTTCCCAACGGAAATTATATCGGATTCATTCCTGCAATAGAAAAGCACCCCATACCAACTTATACAAAATATGAAACACGCACTGATGCCTTTTCATGGGAGGATAAATTCGAAGACCTTATTGAAATAGGAGTGGGTTGGGATTGGAAAAGTGAAAAAATTGTAGAATGGGATAAAGATTCAGGAGAAATTGTTTGGGAGTGGAACGCCTTTGATTATTTTTCTATAGATGATTTTGATTACCTCGCCGGCCATTGGGAAAATGCCTGGGATAATAATCAGCCTTTCGATTGGGTACATTTTAATGCTCTGGCATATCAGGAGTCCGAACATGCTCTTTATGTGTCTTCTCGTCATTTAGACCGCATTACCAAAATTGATTACAATTCCAAAGAAGTTATTTGGAATATGGGGATTCCTTGGCTGGGTGATTCTACTGTAATCCAACCAAATCAACTTTTCAGCGGGCAGCACGGCTTGCAGGTATTGCCTAATGGAAATATTGTCACTTTTGATAATGGCATCCTTTCTGAATTTATGGGAGCTGATTACCCAACATCTACTGCTTTAGAAATAAATATTTCTGAAGAAAATGGCGAAATGAAAGCATCTACTGTTTGGAGTTTCTCCCTTCCTGATACCTTGTATGGGGCTCTTTCCGGAAATGCACATAAACTTCCTAATGGTAACTTTTTTATTACTACTATTGGAAATGTGGCGGGTGCTTACAGCGTAGAAGTTACTCCTTCAAAAGAAATCGTATGGATGTGTAAATATAATTTAGGCAATTATGATACGGGCCCCCTTTACAGGGCAATGAGGATACCAGGACTATTTAAAGCAACCGGAGATTTTTTATCAAACGAAGTTATTCTCCATCCGGAAAATATTCAACTATTAACAGCCTACCCCAATCCATTTAACCCTGAAGTAACCTTAAAGTATAAGGTAATGCACCCAGAGTACACTAAAATTGATATACTGGATTTAACCGGGAGAAAAATTGACAACTTAAAAGAAGGTTTTCATTTACCAGGGAACTATGAAATTATATGGGATGGATCAACATTCTCCAGTGGAATGTATTTAGTTCGGTTTTCCAGCGGTCAACATACCACCCTGAATAAAATTTATCTGATAAAGTGATATCGGTTACAATATGTAAAATAAAGTCTTAATAATTTTTAATTACTGAAACAGTAAATTATTGAAAATACGGAATAATAAAATGAAATCATTTCTACCTATTATAGCAGGCATACTTCTGCTTTTTCGCCCGGTATTTGGACAATGTGATGCTGGTTATACCTATGTTGAGGAAATTCCGGCAAATGCCAATATTTTAGATGGAAGCAGCTGTTTTGCCGATGACAATCTGGAAGTAATCAATGCATTAATTTCAGATAATAATTTAGATTATGATCACCCCCTTGAAGTTGGTGTTCAGAATTGGCTTGGAAATCAGTTATATATTTGGGTGGCAACCTTCACTCCAAACGGCACAAATGGTATTAATCAACAATTACAATCTCTCCCAGAGAATATTGGTCAGCTCACTGCTCTAAAACAACTTTATTTGGAGTGGAACTCCTTAACTACCCTTCCCGATAGTTTTACCCAATTGGAGAGTCTGGAAAATCTTGCTATCTCAAATAACTGGCTCATTTCCTTGCCGGATGCAATAGGAGATTTAACCGAACTTGAATTTCTTGATTTAGGCTACAACCAGATTGCAGCTGTGCCTGCATCCATCAGCAATTTAGTTAATTTGGATTATCTCTGGTTATTTAATAATGATCTGTCTGAAGTACCTGAGGAAATATGCGATCTGCCTCTAACCTGGAGCGGTGTCGATCTACATAATTATCCCTTTTTTGCCATAGGCGGGAATGCACTTTGTGATATGAGCACGGTTCCCCAATGCATAGAAACCAGTGATAATTTCGAGATTAGTCTGGACCAGTTTTACTATTCTTTTCTCATTAACTCACCCCAGGAATGCAGTGAATGTCTTTTGGGAGATTTAAATGGAGATTTGGGGTTCAATGTTCTTGACATTGTTACTTTGGCAAATTGTGTATTATCCGGCAATTGCAGCGAGTTGGAAAATGGTTGTGCAGCAGACTTAAATGGGGACGGTTTCTATAATGTATTAGATATCGTTACTTTGGCAAATTGTGTATTAGCCCAAAACTGCGGTGATCAATAAAAAAACCGTAGTTCAATCCTCACATGTGAAAAATCTTCCATAGCTGTAAACTGGTTATAGGGAATACTGTTATCTGAAAATATTTTAGTTACTACTCCCGTCACTTTCACATCTTCTGTTAATTCATATTCCACTCCAAATTCATGGAGAGAACCCTTCTCATCTAAATCTATTAAACCTGTGTAACGAAGTTCAATCCCGGAATCCCGGTAGGATTTTAACGCTGAAACAGACATAGTAGAATTGGAGATAAAGGAGTTGGGAAGTCCCATTCCCGGAATAAAGAGAGCTTCCGGATCTAATAGAATGGTTCCCGCTGAAAGGGTAAGAGAATCTGCCTTCCCAAATTCTGTTGGTACATGCTTGGAAAATTGTGAAATAAGGGAGAAATCTATATTAGGTCTATACTCAAATTCTACAGTGTATTGATAATATTTAGCGATGTTATCCAGTAAAAAAGTATCCTTATACTCGGCATCATTTGCACAATCTATGGAAGTTGCCCAATCAGGCAAATTGGCATTTCGTTGTTCACAAGCATCAATGATTTTTTGTCTGCCCCTTTCGTAATCTCGGTAAATATCTTCCTTGCTGAATGTATCCCCTGATTTAAAAATGGCAACATCACCCCTCACCGCAAATTCTCCTGCAAGGAGGGAAGCACCAAATCCAATCATATCTGTTTTTCGAAAACTGAAAACCGTATCAGCAACGATGGGATTTGTAAATGCCTGATTAGACCAGACATTGGCACCAAAGAAACTCACGATCCGGTCATACCCTGAAAAATAGGAGGTACTAAATTCCATGATTGAATATGGTATGGTAAATGAATATCCCCATTCAGGACTATTGACTTTCATGATCTGGTCATCCCTTAGAGAAACAGGACTGTTTATGGCAAATTCGGGGTCGTCAAGGGGTACGATATGCGAAGCTGTTTTAGGAATATAAACCAGATTCAATTTAGCATTATCATAATATAAAATGGAACTAAGTGAAAAAATTCCCTCTCTACGCTCCTTCCCCAGAGAGAAAAGATAATAATAATTCAAAGGGGAAACATTATCCGTTGGGTTGTTTTCGCTGGCAGACCCCCAATTAATTATTTGTTTACCAAGACTGACCTCCCCTAAATCAAAAAAATATTCTGCATATAATTCTCTTAAGTCCAGCTTGCCTTGTGATGTCTCTAATTTTTCAAATCCACCAAATCGAAATTCAAATGCTGTGGATCCAATTATATTAAAATGGTTAGTACTTACCACGGCACCATAGGTCCATACCCTATAGGGAATTTTAATAATGGAATAGTCTGATAAGCGGTGGATAGTGGATAAGTTTAGAATACCACTGTGTGAGTATCCCAATTCTGCTCCAGATATAAAGGTGATACATCCCAATATTGAAATTGCTAATTTCAAAAATCTGAATTTCATTTCTCCAGCGCTTCTTCCAGCCAGGTGAGGACTTCTAAACCCTGCGTTTCCCAGGCACGAGGCAGTGCCCAATCGGGGAAGTCACCCAACAGCTCTCCATTCCATAGATAGGTGACTTTTGTTCGGTTACTGTCCAAAGGGGTTAGACGCCATTCTCCTGCCGCATTGATGAGGCGAACATAATCACCGCGGATAGCAACTTCCGGCTCACTTACAGCAGTGAACCGATATATTCTGTCTTTCCCCTCTGAAGATTGTATATATCGCACCACATAATCTCTTCCTGAAAAGGGGAAGGGCATATCCAGCGCAAGGTGCACAATATCCTCTGTAATGATAGTTGCAAAATTCACCCGCTTAAATACACTAGGGTAGTTTTTCTTATCTTCAATAATCTCTTCAACATTGGCAATAGGTGCATGAATGACTGCCTTTGACCGGCACCATTGAACTCCGTCAATTTTTTTCCAGGATACAGAAATTCTCCCCTCATTAAGGGGCTGCCATGAGTTCAGGTTTGGTGAAGGAATAGTCACTTCTGATATGAGAACCGAAAATGAAAAAAAGAAAGTAAAAAAAATCTTCATATGATTAGGAAAGAAAGGTGTTATAGATATCTGCACAATCTTTTCTGATTTGTTCTTCCGTGAGACCAAATTTTTCCAAATCATATTTATGCTTGCTTTCAAAACTGCGTTGTTTTTCTGCTGTTTCTTTGATATCTGCAAGCAGAGCTTCTGTGGGTTCATGTTGAATAAAATCCATGATTTCTGTCATCAGAGTATCAAAATCTTCCATCATCCGTTGAAAAGGCACGATGAAGACTTTTGATTTATCGAAATTGTTTGCTTCCCAGTCAGCATGAAAGCGGAGTAAGAGTTGTACCAATGCTCCATAGAGATTATGGATAAAATGCTGCCGTTTTTCTTCAGGCAAACTCCAAAATCCAAATTTTTTATCCAGCACTCCGGTCACCAGGCTAAGCCCGGATGGTATGACAGACAAAGGATTGCGCACAAGGTACAGAATTTTACCATCTGGAAACCTATTCTGAAAACGCGGTACATTAGCCGAGATGGAAAAGAGCTTTCCCACAGTTCGGTTCGTTCCGGCCATATATTGATTTCTGAGCCAGATTGACTCTAAAAAGTTATAATCCCTGCTAGTCATATCTCTCTTATCAGGATCCACCCAATGAAAAAGATTTTCATTCGACCATGACAAAATGAATCCATAGAGAAAAAATCCATCTAAATATCGAAAGAGAATAGCAGCATCATCAGTCTCAACCGATTGTAAACTGGTTTTATGTGCTGCAGTGGAATGGTGCTTAGTTGGACTTACTTTTTCTAAAAAGGGTAATACAGGCTTAAGCATTTTCTGCAGTAAAATAGAAGGATACAGCATTTGCCAAAGCTGGCTTCCGGAACCAATACCATTATGTACCAGATAACGATGGAGAAAAGTGGTTCCTGATCGGGGATTGCCTACAATCATGACAGGATTTTTCAACTTTGGTGAAAATGCCTGTGGAAAAAAAATTTTGTCCAGAACTCTGGTACAGCCTACAATGAGCCTGAGAATGCCAATTAGTATTCCGGTAACTAGAGGAGCAATCCAGTTACCGAAGGTGCTTCCTAAGGTGGTATAAGCTTTACTCAGTCTCTTGAATATTGAGATTTTCATAAAGATACATTCTGATTATTGAAATTTATAAAATTTAACTTTTGGAAATTCTAAGAATCTCAGAGGTAATTATTTGTTGCGAATCGTTACAATTTTGTTGCATTACAACCATTTAAATTTAGGTTTGATTTATAAATATAATTTGTTACGAATCGTAATAATTACCAAATTGATTTGGAAGGAAGGAATGCGTGCATAGAAAGAAAGGAAATTTAATAGTTACTTTTATCCTGTTGACAGGACTTTTGTCCTCTCAGGATGTTTTTGAAGGCTACACCTTGTTCACCCCAGGTGGTGGAGGTGGATGGGGTGATGCTACAACCTACCTCATGGATAATGATTTTAACAGTATCCAAACCTGGAGTCATAATAATGGTCCTGCCAGTATGCCCTACCTCATTTCCGGGAATGAACCGGGATGGGAAAATTCCTTATTGATTTATCCCTATCGTGTTGATAACCCTACCATGGAGAGTGGCGGTGTTGGTGGAGCTTTTGAATGCCTTACCTGGGAGGGTGATCTGGTCTGGAGTTATACTCTCTCTAATTCCACTTATCAACATCACCATGATGTAGAACCTCTCCCCAATGGAAATGTACTCATGATTGCCTGGGAAAAGAAAACAGCAGCAGAAGCCTATGCAGCAGGCAGAACCTCATTGGATAATCCCCTAAACCAGATATGGTCAACAGCAATTTTTGAAATACAGCCTAATGGTGCCGGTGGAGAAGTAGTTTGGGAATGGCACCTCTGGGATCATCTCATTCAGGATGCTGACCCCAACGATGATAATTATGGTGTGGTAGCTGATCACCCTGAACTCTTCGATATTAATAATGGTGCTGCAGGTTCCAGCGGTGGACCCGGTGGTCCTAACGGTGACTGGATACATGTGAATGCCATTGATTATAATCCTCATTTTGACCAAATAGCTTTTTCATCCCGTTTCATGGATGAGATTTATGTCATTGACCACAGTACCACTACTGAGGAGGCTGCAGGGCATAGCGGTGGTAATTATGGCAGAGGCGGTGATTTTCTTTACCGCTGGGGAAATCCACAAAATTATGACCGGGGAAATAACAGTGACCATATTCTGGGAGACCAACATAGTATCAATTGGATACCCAAAGATTATCCCGGTGGTGGGAATTTTATCCTTTTTAATAATGGGTCAAATGAAGCACTGGAATTTGTCCCCCCTGTAGATGAGGATGGATTCTATTCTATTGAACAGGGTCAACCCTTTGGACCGGACACCTATATCTGGGATTCACCCTATGTGAACACCCCTATGCAAGGCGGAGCATTCCGTCTGCCAAACGGCAATACCCTTCTTACAGACTGTGACAGCGGGGACATTGAAGAAGTCACCCCTTCTGGTTCTACCGTCTGGAGTTACAGCCATCCGGGTAATAATGCAAATATAGCCCGTGCTGAAAAATATGCCATAGACCATTTTGACTCTACTAATGATAGCTTAGCCGGCGACCTAAACCAAGACGGTGTTCTGAATATTCTTGATATTGTTTCTCTGGTTAACCTGGTGTTGGCAACTGAATTTGATCCTCTGGGGGACCTCAACGGAGATAATACTTTGAATATTTTGGATATAGTCTCCCTGGTGAACCTGATTTTGGATGTATCCTGATTTAAGCTGGTTCACATTTTTTATGTATCATAATCCCTAATTTTTACGAACTATGTGTAAATATTTCTGCAACATATTTCTTTTCCTTTGGGGAATTACCATTGCTTTCTCTCAAGCGTATGATGGCTATACCCTGTTTACCCCCCAGATAGGTTTACAATCCGGTTCTGTCACCTATTTGATGGATAATGATAAAAATATTATTCAATCCTGGCAGCACGAGAATGGACCTGCCAGCATGGCTTATCTCATCCCCGGAGATGAACCTGGTTTAGAGAATACCCTACTCATCTATCCATTCAGAGTGGATAATCCTTCAATGGAATCGGGGGGCGTCGGCGGTGGAATTCATTGCCTCACCTGGGATGGTACACTGGTTTGGGAATTCATTTTAGCGAATGAAACTTACCAGCACCACCATGATGTAGAACCCCTTCCAAATGGTAATGTTCTCCTCATTGCCTGGGAGAAAAAAACAAGCTCAGAAGCATATGCTATGGGCAGAGAGGTTATTGATAATCCTTTAAATCAAATGTGGTCTTCAGCAATTTTTGAAATTCAACCCAATAATAACGGTGGTGCAGATGTTGTTTGGGAATGGCATCTCTGGGATCATTTGGTGCAGGATTTCTGTTCTGACTGCCCAAACTTCGCTGTGGTAAGTGAACATCCCCAACTATTTGATATAAATAAGGGGGATGCCGGTTCTGCCTCAGGCCCTGCAATGGCAAATGCGGACTGGATTCACCTCAATGCCATTGACTATCATGAAGAATGGGATCAGATTGCTGTCTCCTCCCGGTATATGAGTGAGATTTATGTCATTGACCATAGCACGACCACCGAAGAAGCTGCAGGACATACAGGTGGTAACTATGGTAAAGGAGGTGACTTTCTCTATCGCTGGGGAAATCCACAAAATTACAACAGAGGGGCTGCTAATGACCAAATGATCAGTGACCAGCACAGCATTAATTGGATCCCTTATAATTATCCCGGTGAAAATAATTTTATTCTGTTTAATAATTACCACAGTGGATCAGGCCCCTGGGGTGAATCTGCTGTTTTAGAGCTGGAACTTCCTGTTGATGAAAACGGAAATTATTTTATAGAAGAAGACGAACCTTTTGGTCCTCAAGTATATGCCTGGGAATTTGAAGATGGTTTTTTTACTGCTATGCAGGGTGGATCATTCCGACTACCCAATGGTAACACCTTTATAACCGATTGCGATAGTGGACATATTTTTGAGGTTTCCTCTGAAGGGGAAGTAGTTTGGGAACATGTCGAAAGTGAGTCTAACGCTACCATTGCCCGGGCACAAAAATATGCACCAGACCAATTTGATGACAACTCTAACAACCTTGCAGGTGATTTAAATGGTGATGGAGTGCTCAATATTTTAGATATTGTAACCTTGGTAAACCTGGTGCTGGCTGCAGATTATGATTCCCAAGGTGATTTGAATGATGATAATACGCTGAATATTCTGGATATTGTCATCCTTGCCAATCTCATACTTAGTTCATAGCCTTGAAGGTGTTTTTTCTCATTTGGTTATTCCCTGTTTGGGGATTTTCACTTAACCTCTCTATAACAGATTACCATGACCCTGTTGCAAATCACATACTGGATGCAGAAGTTGTAGGAAATACCCTCATCATCTCAGCTATGGTACAGGGTATTGAATTCTATGATATATCCAACCCTTCCCAATTAAACCATTTAACCAATTTCAATCTTGGTGGTGGCGGCTGGGGAGGCGGTATAAAAGCCAACTGTGTGAGAGCATCCGGAAATTATGCCTTTTTTACCACTTATGCAGAAGACGGATTGTATGTGGTAAATATTTCTAATCCATCAAACCCACAAAATCTGGGAGTGGTTGCAGGAACAGAAAATTTGAACCTGGAAAATCTTGATCTGAATGGAAATCTGTTAGCAGTTACTGCTCATGAAAATGGTGTGAGACTCTATGATATCTCCAACGCATCAAATCTGGAACTCTATTCCATTATTAATGCAAACAATGCCTGGGCAGTTGCTGTGGGAAATAACCAGGTATATATCGCCGATGATGATATCATCTCAGTTTATGATGTTACAGAACCCTCTAACCCAATTTATCTAACCGCTATTCAATCTACAAATGCAGTGAAAGATGTGGCTCTTATGAATAATCATCTCTATGCAGCAACAGGATCCGATGGGGTTTCTTTGTACGATATTTCAAATAGTTCAAATCCCGTTTTACTAGATACTTTTAACACCAATACTATGGCAAACCGAATCGCAGTCTTTAATGGGAAAATTGCCATAGCAGACTGGGACGATGTGGATGTAATTGAATGGAATGGTACCAATCTTGAACATGTTGGCTATAAAAATACGGGCAATAGAACTATGGCAATTGCAGCTAATGGAAATCATATTTATTCTGCCGAATGGAAATCTGTACATGTGTTTGAATTTGGGAGTATTGAAGAGTCTGATTTGGATTTGAGTACCTGGGAACTGAACTACCCCTATGTAAACCCCGGAGACTCTTATCCAATGACAGTGGAGGTGAAAAATAATGGTAACGAAATTTTAACGGTAAGTGATAATTATACAACCCACTCTGAATTTGAGATAGTTAATCCGCTCTCAGAACTGTATCCCGGGGAATCCCAAATTGTGGAAATTTTTTATACTGCCACCAATGCCAATGCAGCAGGAGTATTTCGCATATACTCAAATGATCCTGATGAACCGCTCATTCTGTGTGAAACCAATGGCAATATAGATGGAGCTAATATCGGTGAGGAAGCCCCTGATTTTAATCTGGAGATCGTTGCAAATGGCAATGGTAATTTTCAGCTTTCTGATCAATCAGGCTCTGTGGTGGTAATGGCATTTTTCTCCCCTATGTGACCTGTGTGCAGTCCGGAGTTATCGGACATGGAAACCACTATCTGGCAAGCCTATCAGGATGAAGGCGTCATTATGGTGGGGATAATCAATACCTCTAACCAGTCACAGATAGACGGATTTGTAGAAGAGAATTCTCTCTCCTTCCCCATATTGTTTGACCCCGGCAGCAGCGGAGGTGTACAGGGAGGAGATACTTACGACGATTATTATATGCCCAATGACGGCTCACCCTATCCCCGGGATTTTATAGTAGATCAGGAAGGCATTCTCCAATATGCCAATAATGAAATTGATACAGAATGGATGCTCTTTGTATTGGATGAACTAACCGGGGGAGCTTGCAATGACTGGTCTGTGGGTGATGTAAACCATGATGCAGTAGTGAATATATTAGACATTGTCACTGTGGTAAACTTCGTATTAGGGACACCTCCGGATAATGACTGCCAGTTTTTCGCTGCTGACCTGAATGCTGATGGTGGTCTTAATATTTTAGATATCGTGCAGTTAGTGAATATGATATTGACCAGGTAGGATATGGATTTAAATAGCCTCATATTTTATCTTTTCCTGACTAACACATTGATTTCCCAATCTAATGCTTATTTTTTCTCCTCTGGATTTGAAGGTAATACTACCATCCACCAATATTACCTAAATGGTAATTACAACCGGAACTACGCAGATATTACCGGCTTTGACAATGGTTATGACTGGGAATTAGATTTAGATGACAGCGATTTAATCGGGAATTTCAGAATCAATTATGAACAGGGGGATACTTCCAAAAGTATTGCCACAATTATTAATGAACCGGGGAATGAAAGGAATACTGTACTAAAATTTCATATCTTGGAGCCTCATATTGACTATGAAAACAGTGACGGCGAATTGGTACAAAAAGGACGCATTCAAGCAACTATTAATAATAGTCCTGAGTTTCACAGATTTCATTCAAGGGTGAGGTTATTTATTCCCAAAGAATTTGATACTCTAAAATCAACACCAAAAGAAATACGGTGGCTCACCCTGAAAGAATATTGGAATAACGAGCCTTTCCAAGAATATCCATTCAGGGTAACATTCAATATTCAAAAAGCAGAAGGAATTGACTCAGAATTATATTTTGGAGTCCATGGTCAAACAAAGGAGGATGAAAATGGACGTGGAGAATGGACCTCTGTGTGGGAGGATGTTAACAAAAATTACCCCCTCCCAACAGGAGAGTGGATTACTCTTAAAACGACATTTATTGAGGGAGACTCAATCCTTGGAAACTATTCTGTAACAATTATTGATTCCCTGTTTGGAAATATAGAACTGTTTAATATTATAGGATTTACCCATCATCCCGATGATAATGATCCTGATGGGATTACCAGTTTTAATCCCATGAAACTTTATACGTCTGGTGAATTAATTTCTGGAATGAATGATGTTAGCTCAGATCTATTTGTCTATTGGGATGATTTTAAAATTTGGACAATTATGCTGGGAGATATCAATGGAGATGCAGTACTAAATGTATTAGATATTATTTCCATAGTGGATACTATATTGGCCGGGGAATATATTTCAATTGGCGACCTGAATGAAGATGGTTATCTGAATGTAGGAGATGTGGTAATTTTAGTGAATGTTATTTTAGGGAATCATTATGAATAAATGGATATATTTAATTTTTGTTTTTTGCAGTCTTTCCTGGGCTACAACGCCACCTTGGCAACAGGAATTATTAACTAAAATACATCAATCTCCTTTAAACTCAATATCAAAAATATCGGAAGTTGTTCTCCACTTCCCAACACCCAATGGAGAATTCATTGCCTTTGAAGTATTTGAAACCCCTGTCATGCCGGCAGGTTTAGTAAAGCGGTTTCCCCAGATAAAAACCTACTCCGGGCGTGGAGTCGAAAATCCCAATTTGCGCGTTAGCGTGAGAATGTATAATGATAAGGCAAAAATTCTCATTTTAGGGAAAAATCAGCCAATTTACATAGATGAAATAGCTGGTGGAGACTTGCGGGTTTCATATACTGAATATGGTGTAGAGCAACATCAAACAGATACTCAATTATCCTCTTGTGGATGCGGTGGTGAGATTCATCCTCCCCATTATGATGAGAATACCTTGAGAGACTTTCCCTATTGTGTGGGAGAAGATGAACCCTGTTTTGAAATAGGCAATAATCTGGTTACTTTCCGCTATGCAGGGATGATAACCACCGAAGCCAATAATGCCGTTGCTGATGGTACCACTGCCGGCGGACTGGCATGGATTGCTGCTATGGTGAACCAGGTTAATTTGGTCTGGATAAGGGAATTGAGTTTCAGACTGGAAATGATTGAGGAAAGTGATTTACTCATTTATACCAATGAGCGGCCAACTCCCATTAATTTTACTGCCCATGATATGTATGTTGAACTTCCCCGAATCCTCTCCCATATTGAATTGATTGTTGGTCCCGGCGGGTATGGAACCCCACAGGAAAACCTCAATTGGGAATATGGTGCTCTCTTTAATACAGGGTATGCCGGCGGACTTGCCTATGTACCTGGTGCTACCTCTGCCAACTTGCCAAGCTATGGCATTCACATTCATGAAATTGGTCATAATTTGGGATCCTCTCATAATTGTACTTCTGAAGGAGGGTGGGCCAGTACTTTTGGAGGTACCGCCATGTGCAACCGGGAAAATACTCTCCCGGGGAGTTATGGTGATCAATACAGTTCCCACACTATTGATATAGCTATCCGCTACCAAAACCAACCCTTTGGCGGAAGCCATTATGATTATCAAAAGGGTTTTTCACAGGAAGTTACTACTAATAGTATTCCTGAAGTCATTGTACCGGAGAGTGGATTTTATATTCCCAAAGAAACTCCCTTTATTTTAGAGGGAATTGCCATCGGCAGCGAGGATGATAATTTTACCTATTCCTGGGAGCAAAACGATGCCTCAGATTATGGATGGTCACCTCCTGAATTTCCCCCGGACACTGGTCCACTTTTTCCCAGTGTAGATGCAAAACCAGAGGGAAATGTACGATACTTTCCTGCTATGGAAAGCCTATTGGAAAATAATTATTTTACCGGAAACATAGAAAAACTTCCCTTTGCTGCAAGGGAAATAAATATGCGTTTGTTGGTTAGGGATAACGATTTATACTCCGGTGCCTTTACTTATAAAAATGTGCAGTTCTTTGTGGATGAAAATGCAGGTTCCTTTCGGGTGACTTCTCAAGGCGGGACTGAAGTCTGGCAGACTGGCGATTCGTACGCTGTCCGCTGGGAGGTTGCCAATACGGATGATCCCAACGGGGTTAACTCCCAATTGGTGCATATTTTATTATCAGTGGATGGGGGTGAAAACTTTGATATCCTTTTAGATGAATATGTGGAAAATGACGGGCACCATGAAATTACTGTTCCCAATTTACCCTCAATAAACAATGCCAGAATTATGGTGAGATCAGCTGATAATATTTTCTTCGATATTAATGCATCTCCACTCCAAATTGAAAATCTTCAGGAACCACAGCTTACCACAAATACAAACGAAATTTCAGTTTCTAATCCCATTGATGATTCTCAGGAAATTACAGTAGAAATGTCCAATACCGGTGAAGAAGGATCAATATTGGTCTATGATATTATTACGGAAGTACACCGCCAAGGGGACGGCTATCTTACTTTTGATGGACAAGATGATTTCGTTGATTTGGGTGCCAACCTCCTCCATGGAAGTGGAGACTTTTCAATTTCTCTCTGGGTAAAATCTTCCACTACTGATGCGGTGATTATCCAACAGAGAAACGGTGGATTTAATGGCGAACATCAGTTGAAATTCAATAGCAGTGGTCAGTTAGATTTCTTTACCTATAAAGATGGATATCAATGGGCTGCAGTAACTCCATTGGCTTATAATGATAATCAATGGCATCATGTGGTGGTGGTGCAATCCAATGCCTTCAATGGAGGGAAAATATTTGTAGATGGATTAGAAACTGCCTCAAATTCGGGTGGAGTAGTCTATCTGGAAGGAAACATCCATTCCTATCTGGGAGCAGATATGAGAGACCATGTAAAATTTTTACAGGGAGATATTAATGATGTTCTTTTGTTCACCTCCGCCCTTTCACCCATTGAAATTAACCACATATATTTTGCAGGATTTGAGTTTAATCCCCTTTATGACAATGGTGGGTATGTATCCTCCGCCACTCTAAAGGCATTTTACCCCATTTTGAATATGAGTGGTAATATCTTAACCGATGTTACAGGGAACCACCACGGAAATATTTCAGGGGCTGTCTGGAGTGGTGATCTCATATCCATTCCTGACTGGCTCAGTGTCTCTCCTGCCTCTGGCTGGATAGAAGAGGGACAGACTGAAATGATCAGTGTTACAGTTCAAACAACGGGACTTACCCCAAATGCGGATTATTCAGGTAACCTTATTGTCAATTCAAATACAGATGTATCTCCTTTGCTCATACCTGTTGAATTGTCAATTTCATCAGGGTGGCTGCAGGGAGATGTAGATAATGATGGAAATCTCAATATTCTTGATGTCGTTCTGGTTGTGAATATTGTATTGGGGGTACATGAGAACCCTACTGAATATGAACTTTGGGCTGCGGATATGAACCAAGATGGCAACATAGATATTCTGGATGTGGTTTTTCTGGTAAATACAATTTTAGGTAATTGACAAACCTCCCTGTGTACCAGCCATGCTGATAGAATCGGAAGCATCTCGATTCTTTGTAAAAGCAGAACATTGAGATTCTTCGGTATGCTCAGAATG
>CAZKEL010000026.1:18868-31120 GCA_964551815.1 uncultured bacterium | reverse complement strand
GGAAAATACCAACATGTTGCTTAACTTTGACTCAACTTTATCATGGGAAGTCCATGATCTTCGTACCGCTATAAAATGTACAGAAGATAGTATTGATACTGCAGAATTAGCAGAACATAGAAATTTTTTAACCGAAGTATTAATTGAACAAATCAAATTATATATTGAAACTGATCAATTAGAAAAAGCCGGAAAATTAGTTTCTAAAATGGAAACACAATTAAAGAAGATGGCTGATACTTCACATAAGCCCATTGTGTCAGCGATGAAATTCTTTATTGATTCAAAAAATAATAATGTTGAACCAGAATTGGTGAACTCCTTTCGAAATACTATGGAGGGGAGTGATATATTAGGAAACGAATTTGTATTCTGGTATTTAGCGCGTACCTACCAAAATATTGAACGATATGATACTGCAAAATCCCTCCAGGGATAAATCAATCAATTTGATTGATTCTCTCGCTGAAAGGATTTCAGACCCAAATGATCGTCATTTCTACCATGATATTTATTTCCATAAAAGAATCAAGGAATATTTAGAAAAGGCTGAGACTGTGGTAGATGAAAAACCCCTGGAAACTGCATCTGTATTTGCGTTCTGTCCGGGTTGCGGATTTAAAAATGAGAATAAATTTGCTTTTTGTCCTTCCTGCGGTCAGGATTTAACAATGTAGGAGGACTATTTAAGAAAACCAGCTGAGAGCAGGGTTCTCTGGCCTCCATTTAATTACTCTAAGATATCTCCAAAGCCTATTATACTATTATCAATATTTTTCCCAATTACGCGGCTTCCGGAAAGCATGATCACATTCTCTAATTGGGCATTATCCACTATACAATCTTCTGAAATTGTAGAATGAACCAGTTTAGAATTATTAACAACAGCAGAAGATTGTACAGAAGATTCCCCTGCCCTGTCCAATAGAATTTTATTGGTAGCCAGCAGGGTTTCAGGAACACCGCAATCTAAACATGCCTCAATTTCAAAGGCATTGAAACGATGTTCTTTATCCATCATTACCTGCAGAGCATCGGTGAGTTGGTATTCATTTTTTGTTCGGGTGTTTCTGTTAAATAGATACTGTATCCCCTCTTTCAATTCGGATTGGTCTGATATATAGTATATACCAATTAATGCAAGGTCAGAAGGTGGATTTTCCGGTTTCTCCACCACCCTGAGGACTCTCTCACCTTTTAATTCAACAATTCCAAAGCGCTGTGGGTCTGGTACTTGTTTCACCCCCAACTGTGATTGTTCTTTCCCTATGAAAGTGTTATAGTCCAGTTCAAGAATGGAATCTCCCAATACTATTAAAACAGGTTCATTCGTATCCTCTAATCCAAGATGTATGGCATGTCCCAGTCCCAGCTGCTCTTTTTGCTCTATACAGGTGAAGGCTGCCTTTTTATAAGTTGAGCAAAACTCCATGACCTGATCTCCCAGGTGTCCTATAATGAGGGTTACATCCGTTATACCAGCTGCAACGATTCTGTCCAGGATGTGCTCTAAAACCGGTTTACCGGCAACAGGCAAAAGGCATTTCTGCCTTATAAGGGTATGGGGTTCCAGGCGGGTACCATGCCCCGCAACTGGAATAATGGCTTTCACTGAAGGGTTTTAGTGACGAATAAGTTTATCGTGGTGTTTTTTTACCTGAATACTGATTTTATCTACAGCATTTGCAAGGGCTTTTTCAAATACATCTGCATTTTCATGGGCGACAAAATCATGGCCTTTGCTGTGGGCTACAATTTCTACATTCTCTTCATGATGTTCTTTTGTGAGAATGACGTGGCAGTTCATAACACCATTATTATATTTTTCAATTTTTTTAATTTTTTCATGTACCAAATCTTTTAATTGGTCAGAAGGTGTAAAATGTCTGGCTGTTATTTCAACTTTCATGGTTTCGTTTCCTTTTATTTAAATGACAACTGCATTGTGAGTATGAGGACCAGCATGTTTCAAATGAGTCACGGCGTCCCCATAAGTTTTAAAATTTTCTATAAATAGTGCTGCTAATTCTGCTGCCTGAAGATCATATTGTTCTCCATCCTCCCAGGCTTTTCTGGGGTTGAGTATATCTGCGTCAACTTCTCCCAAAGTAGTGGGATAGTTCAACCCAAACACCGGTTCCGATTCAAAGACGGAATTTTCAATGGTTCCATCCAAAATAGCTGTTATCATGGTGCGGGTATTATGAATACTGATTCGTTTGGCTCCTGATGATGGAGAGCCGCCAATCCAACCGGTGTTCACCAGATATACTTTGGATTGATGCTGCTGAATCTTCTCCTTTAATAACTCTGCATACTTTAAGGGATGCAGGGTAAGAAAAGGTCCGCCGAAACAGGGTGAAAAGGTTGCTTTAGGCTCTGTTATGCCCCGTTCAGTTCCTGCTACTTTAGCAGTATAACCGGAGATAAAATGATACATGGCCTGTTCCGGAGTTAACCGGGATACAGGGGGAAGTACTCCGTAAGCATCACAGGTTAAAAAGACGATGGTATCAGGATGGGTACCAACTGAGGGTTTACCGGAAGCAGAGACAGAGTTATCAATATGATCAATAGGATATGATACTCTGGTATTCTCTGTCTTTGATCCATCTGTAAAATCAATTTCTCTGGTTGTGTCATCATAGACTACATTTTCAAGTAGCGCACCATGGCGAATGGCATTATAAATATCTGGTTCGGCATTTTTATCTAAATTAATGACTTTGGCATAACAGCCGCCTTCAAAATTGAATATTCCATTGTCAGACCAGCCATGCTCATCATCTCCGATTAAGGGGCGGTTGGGATCTGTAGAGAGGGTAGTTTTCCCGGTACCGCTAAGCCCGAAGAACAAAGCCGTATTTCTTCCGGATTTATCAATGTTTGCTGAACAATGCATGGAAAGCACTCCCTTTAGAGGCAGCATATAATGCAATACGGAAAATATCCCTTTCTTCATTTCCCCACCATATTCAGTACCACCGATAATAGCAATTTTTTTCCCCAGATGAAATAGGATGAAGGTTTCAGAATTCAAGCCATGTTCCGCAAATTTTTCGTTTTGTACATCACTGGCGTTAATAATGGTAAAATCCGCAGTAAAATTTGAAAGTTCTTCTTCAAGAGGCCTGATAAACATATTATGGCAGAAATGTGCCTGCCAGGACTTCTTGGCTACTACCCGAACATTCAGGCGGTAATTTGTATCAGCGCCGGCAAATCCATCAAAAACATAAGTACTTGAATCAGCATGGGAGTTGTAATAAGAAATGACTTTTTCGTAAAGCTCATTAAATACACTTTCACTGACCTTCCGGTTTACAGGACCCCACCATAATACATCCTTTGAAGTGTCTTCCTCTACTATAAATTTATCGTCAGGCGATCTGCCGGTGTAAGTGCCGGTATCAACCATCACGGCACCGTTCATACCTAAAACCCCTTCACCATTTTGGATGGTTTCTTCTGTCAATTCTTCAACAGTAAGATTTCTCTTAATGGAAACTTCCTGATTAATACCTAATTCTTTCAAACTGAACTTGTGTTCAATGTTCATTATTTTTCCCTATTTTCCGTGTGGATGTGCCTGTTTATAGACTTCCTTCAATTTTTCCTGTTGAAGATGCGTGTACACCTGAGTAGAGGATAAACTGCTGTGTCCTAATAAATCTTTAATCGCTGTCAAATCTGCTCCATTATTTAACATGTGGGTAGCAAAGGAATGACGCAGAGAATGGGGACCAAGTTTCTCATCATTTGAGACTACTTTCAAATATTTTTTAACAATATTAAATACGGTTCTGGAGGAGATATGCCAAACAGGTTTGTTCTTATTTTTGCGGAGAGCAGGAAATACATAAGGAGATTTTACATCACTGCAATTCAACAAAGATAAATAATTTTTCAATACTTTTTGTGCTTCACTCCCCATAAGCACCAACCGTTCTTTATTGCCTTTGCCGATAACATGAATGACTGCTTCTTCCAACCTTATATCCACCTGTTTCAGGGAAATAAGCTCGGAAATGCGCATTCCGGTAGAATAAAATAACTCTAATATGAGGCGATGACGCAAAGCTACAATATCATTTCCCTCGGGAAGGGATAAAATATGCTGTACCTCTGTCAAGGATAAAAAATGAGGTAATTCTTTTTCTAAGCGAGGAGTTTTTACTGCCTGAGCAATATTTATCTTAACATATTTCTTCAACAAAAGATATTTATAAAAGGATTTTACCGAAGCTAATTTTCTTGCCATTGATTTGGGACTCAACCCTGCCAGGCCCAAGGAATGCATAAATGATTTAATGGTATTTTCATCCTGGTGTATAATATCAGTGGTAGGGTCATAAATGGTACAGAATTCCTGAAAATATCTCAAATCTATGCGATAAGCTCTGAGGGTATGATCAGAGTATCTGCGGAAATCTTTTAGATACTCTAAAAACTCTCTGATAATTGGTTGAAATTTATGGCTCATTTCTTAAAATCTCCAGTCCCTTTTGCATATCCCCGGGTAAAGGGGCTTCAAACTGTATTTTTTCCCTTGTCTCAGGATGTATAATTTCTAACAGTTGAGCATGTAATGCAACCCGGTTGATAACTTTAGCCAGGCGATTCAAAATTTGAGTATATTTTACATGAAATGATTTTGCCAGCTTTAACCCTCCACCATAAGCAGAATCTCCAAATATCGGATGTCCGATAGATTTAAGATGCACCCTTAATTGATGGGTTCGACCGGTTTTGGGGAAAAGTTGCACAAGGGACAGCGGTGTCAAATTTTCTACTAATTCATAGGTTGTACAGGCTTCTCTTCCTCCTGAAGCCACAACTTTAAATATCTGCCGGTTCCCCGGGTGACGGCTAATTTCTCCCCGGATAATGCCTTCTGCATCTACATTACCCCAGGCAAGTGCGAGATATTCTTTTTTCACAGTTCTGTCACTGAACTGACTGCTGAGGTGATCATGGGCTTTATCTGTCTTTGCTATGAGAATCACACCAGAAGTTTCCTTATCCAGCCTGTGTACAATTCCCGGTCTCATACTGTCATTACGGGATAGGGTTTTAAAATGATACTTCAATCCATTGAGAAGCGTACCATTGGAGTTTCCACTACCTGGGTGCACCACTAATCCTGCCGGTTTATTAACCACAATTAATTGATCATCCTCATAGAGAATATCCAATTCCATTTTTTCAGGGGTAATATCAAATTCCCTCACCAGGGGTTCAAAATTACATTCAACTTTTTCCTTCCCCTGGAGTACTAAGGAAGGTTTGGAAACTTCTCCGTTTATGGTCACCTGCCCCTGTTTTATAAATTGCTGAATTTTTGATCTGGAATAATCAGGAAGTTTCTGTGCAAGGAATTGGTCCAATCTTATGGAGGGTTGATTCACAGTAAAGGTATATTTCTCAATCAAAATGCTCAGCAAGTTCCGGTTTACGGATTAAAATAGAATACACCAGATAAAGGGTGATGCCAATAGTTACAGCAGCATCTGCTATATTGAAAGTGTACCATCTGAAGCTGCCCCAGCCTACATCAATAAAATCTACCACACCCCGGTAAGGTTCAGTATATAAAATAGTACTTCGGTCAATGAGATTACCAACTGCCCCGCCAAGAATAAGAGCAAGACCAGAGCTAATGAGAGGGTGGTTCTTTCGGTCAGTCCATGCAAGCCAGGCAATAAAACCAGTCGCTAAAAGCGATAGAAAAAATACTGCCAAACCGAAGTCTCCAACAGATATACCAAAGGCAATACCTGTATTTCTCACATAACTGAATCTCAGAAGCGTCCCGAATATATTCTGAGACTCCCAAAGCTGAAAATTATTTTGAACCCAATATTTTGTAAGCTGGTCAAATATTACTACCAGCCCGGGGATGAGAAAAATCCTCAAATACTATACCACTTTGGATTTACATTCAAAGCAGCTGCTGGTATGGGGAACTTCGATAAGTCGCTCCTTATTGATGAGTTCGCCGCATTTTGCACACACACCAAAAGTACCGTTTTCTATCATATCCAAAGCACGATTCAAATATTGCAGAAATTTATTATCCCTGTCGATCCAATAATAATTCTTCTCCATTTCCTGTTGATCCGTTCCTGCATCAGCCATGTGAGAGGAATATATTGCATTTACAGAGTTACTGTTTAAGGCCTCATCAGCTCTTTCTTTAGCAGCTTCTAATTCAGCTAAAACCGCATCTCGTTTTTCGATGATGATCTTTCTAAAGTCATCTAACTCTTTTTTTGTCCATTTTTTCTTTGTTGCCATTCTAATCTCCTACTGTAAGGGTGTTATACCAATGGTTATACTTTCTCCGTTAATTTTTACGGAGTCTTTAAAGGTAAGGGGTGGTATATCTTCCATATCCAATTTAACCCCTAATACTTCGTTCATGAAATAGGATTTATGAGAACTGACAGCTTTGTTCAACTCTTGTGAACCATGGATGCCAATTTCAATTCTGTCTTCTACTTTCAATCCTGAGTCTTTACGTAAATTTTGAATCTGCCTGATAAGATCACGCACCATTCCTTCTTCTTTCAATGCCTGGGTTATAGCTGTTGCGATTCCTGCGGTAAGATTTTTCGATGAAGAGATTTCATACCCTTCTGCAGGAATAGCATCAATGAGAAAATCCTCTGCTGACAATTCAATTCCTTCTCCTGAGATTGTGATTGATTTTCCTGCTTTCACCCTGGAAACTAATTCAGACTGATCTATTGAATTGATAGCTGCTGTAATCTTCCCCATTTCCTTTCCAAATTTTTGCCCCATCATCTGAAAGTTCGGTTTCACTTTATAGGAAACCAGATCAGATTCCTGTTTGACTATCTTTAGAGACTTAATATTGAGTTCCTCAAGAATCTCTGAAGAATTTTCAACTGCAATTTTACAGGTAACTTCATCCGCATATAAAGCCATTTCTGACAATGGTTGTCTAATTTTAATGTTGGCTTTATTCCGTGCAGAACGACTCAGGCTCACTATGTGAATAATGGTATCCACTTCATTTAGGATGTCTTCATCCGTCAATGTTTCGTCCACCTTTGGAAAGTCTGCTAAGTGTACAGAATCAGCGGCATCCGTACCAACAGATAAATTGGAATACATTTCATCAGTGACGAAGGGAATCACCGGCGCTAATACTTTTACAAAATCTATTAAAACGGAATGCAGGGTAAAATAGGCTGCATTTTTATCGGCATCATTTTCAGATTTCCAAAATCTGCGTCTATTCCTGCGAACATACCAATTAGAAAGAGCATCCAAAAGTTTTCCTGCTTCAGACATGAGCTGAAATACCTGGAAATTTTCATACTTCCCTTTGGCAGTATTAATAAACTCATTCGTTTTGGAGCGAATCCATATATCCAGTTTACTAAAACTCTGCCTGTCAACTTTCACTTGGGGATGAAATCCATCCAAATTGGCATAGGTGACGAAAAAGGAATAGGTATTCCATAAGGTTATCAAATGTTTACGGACTTCATCAGCAAGAGAATACCCAAACAAAAGATTATGTTCAGGATTTTGGCCGGCATACATCCAGCGCATGACATCCACTCCCATCTTTTCTGCAGCATCATCAAACCAAATGGCATTCCCCCAGGATTTATGCATATCCCGACCAGTTTCATCCTTTACCAATGCATGCCCTAAAAGAGTTTTAAAGGGAGCTTTACCTTCCATAACCGTTGAAAGTGCTAACAGAGAATAGAACCAGTTGCGGAACTGACCGGGGAAGCATTCCACCACAAAATCGGCAGGGAACCACTTTTTCCAGTAATCTCTGTCCCCATTATAATGAAGGGTTGAGTAAGGAACGATACCAGCATCCAGCCAGGGATTACCTACATCTGGTATGCGTGTGCCAATCAGCCCCGTTTCAGGATGTTTAATTTTCACCTTGTCTATCCAGGGTCTGTGTGGACTGTTACCTTCAAATTCATCCCAGCCTTCTATGGCTAATTCTTTCAGTTCTTCCTTTGAGCCTACCACAAAAAAAGTGCCGTCTTCAAAAGTCCAGACAGGCAGGGCCAGCCCCCAAAATCGTTTTTTGGAGATCATCCAGTCACCCATATTTTCCAGCCATTCCATTTCTCTGTCATGGCCCCACTCAGGAATCCATTGGATTTCTTTAACAATATTTTTAATTTTGTCACGCCAGTCCATATTGATATACCATTCATCCACAATACGGAATACTAATTCATCCCCTGACCGCCAGCAATGAGGATAGACATGAGGATATTGCTCCTCATAAACGAGATATCCTTTTTCTTTAAGGTTAGCAATAATTTCTCTGGTGGTCTCCGGGGCTGTTGCGGATTTTCCTGTAAAACTGCCAAAGCCCTGGATATAACGAGATTCCTCATCCAGTGGAGCAATGGCAACTAAACCTGTTTTCTCAGCAATTTTTTTATCAATAGCACCACATCCGGGTGCTGTATGGACGATGCCCGTTCCCTCACCGGCTACCACTACATCATTGCCGATTCCGTCTTTTCCGCCATCAATTACAGTATGGCAGTTTATCCCTGTCTTTCCGGCTTCCTTCAACTTATCCTCAACGAAGGGATAGCCTCCTGCCTTGCTTTGAGCTTCCAATTCATCAAAGGGGCCTGCATACTTCCAGCCCAGCATGTCAGAACCTTTAATGGTTCCTAATATTTCATAACCGCCGCGCTCTTTAAAAATCTGAGCAATAGTCTTTAATTTAGGAACACCTTCTATCCACTGCTTTTTTTCTTTAAACTGTTTATCCAACCTTTGAAATGTAAGATTGTCATTAGCAAAATAATAAATAGAGCCATCCGCTGCCTGCAGTTTCACATAGTCCAGATTAATATTTACGGCAGCAGCGACATTTGAGGTAAGTGTCCATGGGGTAGTTGTCCAAACAAGTAAATATTCATGGTCTTTATCTATAAGAGGAAAGCGAACAAAGACAGAGGTATGGGCAACCAGTTTTCTGCCTTCAATAATTTCCATTTGGGAATAGGAAGTGCCAGAGCGGCCGGACCAAGGTACTACATCAGTACCTTTATAAATTTTGCCTTCTTCAAATAATTTTTTCAGGAATGCCCAGATGGTATAGTTGTTCTCATCTGACATGGTAAAATAGGAGTTATCCCAGTCCATCCAATACCCAAGTCTTTTGGACTGCTCCGCTTGAATCGCAGAATATTTGTGAACCCGTTCTTTACATTTGTTGACAAATTTTTCTAATCCAAATTCCTGCACCTCTCGTTTGGTTTTGAAGCCCAATTCCTTTTCTACTTCAATCTCAACCCAAAGCCCCTGACAATCGAAGCCATTTTGATAGCGCAGTTCTCTGCCCTGCATCGCATGGTAACGTTGAAAAATATCTTTCAGGGTTCTGCCCCAGGCGTGGTGCACTCCCATGGGGTTATTTGCAGTGATGGGACCATCCAGAAAAGACCAAGGTTTGCCCTCTGCATTTTTTTTCCGCAGACGGTTAAAAGTGTCATCCTTTTCCCATTTATCCAACAGATCATGCTCCAGACGGACGAAGTCCACTCTGGTATCCACTGCTTTAAAATTTCCTTTTTTCGTCATATTCCTGTAAAAATAAAGCCAAGAAATTTAGTTAGAAAAACAAATCGAATACAATGAACAACCGAGGAGGGAGAAAGAAAATTATTTAGGGGGGATGCGGGATCTAAAATTTATTATGAATCAATACACTTACTTTTTCTTCTTCTTATCTTTCCCTTTATCCTTTTTTGACATTTTCTTGCTGAGGGCTTTCATTTTCTTTAGGTTGAGGGCACGAAGTTTTTCTTTAGTAAAGCGTACCATGTGGGGTAACATCATTTCTGCAGATTCAAAGGCTTCTGCCCGGTCTGCTAACACTTTAATCTGGGCTTCATATTGAGGTACCATCCCTGCAAAAGCCTGGTTGTCCCTGATGAGTTCAAGTCCCGCCATTTTTTTCTTCAACTCCTCTTCCAGTTCTTCCCGGGTTTTACTCCTGGTAATGAGGGTATAGATTTCATGCCAGCATTTGGGAGGTCTGCCGCTTCTGCGTGCATCATGATAGCCTTCAATTTTAGCAGCAATTTCTTCCTGCATATCTTCATAATTTAAGCCTACAGCAGAAAATTCATCGTTAAACTGTTTGGAAAAAGAAGTTTGACAGAGACTTTCAAAACTAACCTTTTCATCATCTTTTAATTTACCGTCAACCAATCCATTAAAGGAATAGTCCATCAGGAACTTTGCCAATATCATACTTTCAAAGCGGACGACACCCCAGGGTTTACTCCAGCGGTAGGTGTCTTCACTGAGAGAGTCTGTGATTCGATTCACCACAACGGTTAAACAGTTGGCAATGATATCTGCCGGATCTTTAGATTCTTTATTGCGAGAAAATAGTTTCAATCAGGTATTTTATGTGAGTTTGATAAAAAATATCGCGGTGAAATTATACTCATTCATTCTTAGGAAAGAAGATTAATTTCAAGGAAAATTGAATTTGTTAATTCAATACAGGTTTTTACAATTTTAAAAGGAAATGCCTCTTTGTAAATACCGCCATAAGAGTGGAGAATTTTCCTGCGTTTAGTCTTTAGAAATGAGAGGTGACATCAATCAATCTACGTTTACATCTTAATTATTTCACGATTTTCAAGTCGTTACCATAGACCAATTAATAATCCAGACTCCCCCATTTCCCTTCTGGGCAGTCTGCAGTGATAAACATAACCTTCAACTTTATATTACAGCCACAGGAAAGACAATAGTCAGGTCGACCTCTTGTCTGCTTAAAAAATTCACATTTACGGCAAATATCTCTGCGGATTTTAATATCCTCATATTCTGCAATGGCATGTTCACCTCTAAGCAGCTTCCTCAGTGACAACTTCATCGTTTTTAGAAAATCAATCAATTGTTCCCTGCTAACCATCCTTAAAATTATAGGGTAGGAGAAACTTCTGTCTAAACATTTCTTCCCGAAAGTAAAAAGGGTTCGGATATTCCGAACCCTTTTACCCTAACGGTAAATGCCAAAGGTTATTTAATTACCATTAATTTTTGGGAATGAGATTGATCACTTGTCTGCAGACGGAGGAAATACATTCCGCTGGGGTGTTGAGATGCATCCCAGGTTTGTTCGTATTTTCCCGCTTCTAACTGTCCTGAAACTAAGGTTTCCAGCAGTCTTCCTGTGATATTATACACGCTAAGATTCACAGCGGCATTTTCCGCTAATATAAATCCAACTGTAGTTGAAGGATTAAAAGGATTAGGGTAGGCTGCCTGCAGGGTAGTCTTTTCCGGAATAACTATGTCAATAAAGTTTTCTGAATTAGCCGCTTCTACCTGAACTATTTCCATATTACCCTCAAACGTAAAGAGCTGCCCTGATTCCGGGGCTACTACCAAAATAGTAGTTTCATTTCTTTTTGAAACCAATTCAGCTACCAATGCATCTTCAGTTAGATTAATGCGAAAATCATTACCATGATTGATGACTATTTTTATGGCTCCAATATATCCATCTGCAGTATAGTTCAGGGCATCACCAGTGTTATACATTTCAATATAACTGGCATCGTCCACCCTTGGTCCCAATATGAGATTTACTTCCTGCACCACATCTAAAATATTTACGATGCCGTCACCATTCAAGTCTGCAGCAGGATTAAAAGGTTCAACACCAAGTATCACATTCACCATGATGATAATGTCTAATACATTGAGGACTTCATCCCCATTCAGATCTCCCATCATACCTTCTCCGCCTTCCACATAAGCCGGAGGAAAGACAATATCGTCAATCCAGGCTGCATCGGCACAATCAGTGTTGGTACAATCTGTGGACCCGCCACCGCCATCTTTTACATAGGACCAGCGGAAAGTACGCTCACCGGCAGCTACGGGAAAACTAACCCGCGTCCAGGGAGACCCACCTGAGGTGGTAGATTGAAATTGTCCCTGTAATGCATTATCAATATAGAATTCCAATCCATCATAGAAATAGCTGCCTGAAGTGGAATATTCAGCAGATACTTTATAGTCAAATTCGATTACACCATCAGCAGTAACATCTAAGATTACAGAGAGAGTAGATTCCTGATTATCTGTAATGGCACCAGATTTTGCAGAGGAGTTTCCTGAGCTGGCTTCACTGCCATCAGCACCCCAGTCAGAGTCTCCGGAAAGCTGCCAGTCTAATCCGTTCAATCCATTTTCAAA
>CAZKEL010000026.1:16121-18768 GCA_964551815.1 uncultured bacterium | reverse complement strand
CAGGGTAAAATTGTAGTCATTGGGTATGGAGGCAGATACAGCAAAAGAAAGTCCACTTACTGAAACCGTACCATTGGATGCAATGTAACCGGTGGAAGCAGAGCCGTCATTCACTGAAATATAAGGATCGTCTGAAGACAAACTCACTGTAACATTTGATGCAGCGTCATTCCCAACATTTTCTAAATTCAATGATAATTCGACAGTTTCACCATATTCAATAACATCGTCAAACCCGCTGTTCACCGTTACATCATTCACCAATACATAGGCACCTTCAGGAGAGAGAACTGTCACACTGGTTTCATAGGGGAAGTAATTAAATCCCGTAACCACTAAGTCTAATTCACCAGGGACTGTGGCAGCATCTCCCAAGTCCAGGGCAGCAGTCCCGAAGGAGTTGGTATAGGCTGAAGCTAAGAGTTCACCATTTCTGGACAACGCCACTAAATCACCTTCTGTACCTGTAGATAGGCTGAATTCTGCAGACCCTAAAATAATTACATCTTCATGAGAAGCGTTAACATTTGAAGGAGCGGCCGTTCGCATGGGAACGGTAGGATCACCGAATAATGTCCAATAATTGGTTTCATTAATGCCTGAAGAGCCTTGTGCATCATTCATATACATGCATCCGTTGGTCGCAATTCCGCCGATAGTACGGGTAAGGTTTTCATCTAAGCTTTCAGTGAGAATAAGATTCATCCCATATTGTCCATGCATAGGAGGTTCCCAACTTTGACTGATAGTAGAACCATAATGGGCAATCCCACCGGTAGGTTCACCACCATTGGTGGCTCTCTGCCATACTTCACCAAAGGAGAGATAGTCGTCAAATTCCCCTACATTGCAGCCTACTGTTATCACGAATGGCAGTTTATTATTATTGGTGAGGGCATCCACATTACTATTGCCCAATGCGGCACCATTACCCCATCCCTGCTGGTAGCCATGACCGGTATAATTTATAAAGCCAACACCGCTATTAATGGCAGAGGTACCCTGGGATACAGACCCTGAAGGATCATAAATTCCCTGATAGTTATCATAAGTAAAATCCATTAAAATAGGTTGTAAGACAAGTTCCTGAAAATCATCATCTGTGTACCCACCAAATCCGGGGCCTTGATTAGAAGCAACTCCCAGTGTAGAGGAGTACCAATCAGCACCGGCATGAGGGTACCGTTCATAATTAATGGAGCGCTCAACCTGTGTAGTTACATGGGCAGGAGATTCAGCAGAAAATCGCCCTACAATTACTTCAGCATAAGAATCACCCCCGGATAAAAATCCATAATTAGGATCAGAAGCAGAGCCACCTATATAAGTAGAAGGAACCTGCGCTGCATCTCCCACAAGAAGGAGAAAAGTGAGACCATGGGTATTATAATAATCCGTAACATAGTTCTTTATGGAAGTAGCATTACTGCCGATCTCATTTACATCCACCATTTCAGTCGGAATACCCTTTTTATTCTTCCAATCTACCAATGGTTGCATCTGAGACATGAAAGAACCGTAAGAGATAATGAGGAAATTTCCATGATCCACCAAATAGTCAAAACGATTATCGTTGGAAAAATTGAGGAAATGTCCATCATAAATAGATTTAAACTCAGAAGCATATTTCTGCACACCTGATCTTTGTGTGTTGAGTACATTAACTTCACCTATTCCATCAGCAAATACTTCCACTGTGATGTTGAAATATACCCGCAGCGTCTTCTGAACCGGATTATATTGAAATGGAGTAAATTCAATGGTAACGCCTCTCAGATCTCTCAAAATATAAGGGCTACCCAGCCCCGCAATGCTTCCGGGGAAGAAGGCATCATCTTGATAAACTGAACCAAACTCAAAAGGTACATCTGCAGGATTTACCAAGCGGGAAAGATTCCCTTTAGAAGGAGCAATGAGAACATCTGCATAGTCCACATAGTCCGCAGATATCACTTTAAGTGCCATTTGTTTATTATCAGGAATAATAATTGACCGTGAGAACTTTTGCAGTTCAGGAGCCCCTTCCTGTAAAAGACTGGCTCCATCTTCAAGACGGGCCTGCAGCATGATTCCCTCAGGTGTAGTTATCGGTACAAGATGAAATCCGTCAATCTCAAAATTGATTTCCGTCGTTTCAATAGTAGAAGATAGCACTTCCAATTTGGTACTGGTCACATCTTCTGAATTGATTGCATTCCAAGTGGATGAAAATCCAAGTGAAATAGTAATTATTAAGGTAATTAATAATTTCATTTTTTCCCCTTCGTTTATGTTAAAATGGTATTCCCATAAATAGCGTCGAAATTTACAGGCTTTTAATTTGATATTTCCTGCAGATTTACAACTTGTTACAGTCTGAAATTGTGAATTATAAACTGTTAATTATAAGGGGTTTTGATTGCTTCCATTGTTGGAGGAGTGGAGCAGGCTATCTTATCATAGCTTGCGGAGATGGGAGAATGGAAACAGGAAAAAGGCTTGCCCATCGTAGCTTGCGTAGATGGGAGAAAGGAAAAAGGAAAAAGGAGAATGGAGATGGCTTGCCCATCGTCCAACTACACTAAAGTTACGATGGATTAATAGCCTTGGCGTAGATGGGAGAAAGGAAAAAGGAAAAAGGAGAATGGAGATGGCTTGCCCATCGTCC
>CAZKEL010000026.1:11532-16021 GCA_964551815.1 uncultured bacterium | reverse complement strand
CAACTACACTAAAGTTACGATGGATTAATAGCCTTGGCGGAGATGGGAGAAAGGAAAAAGGAAAAAGGAGAATGGAGATGGCTTGCCCATCGTCCAACTACACTAAAGTTACGATGGATTAATAGCCTTGGCGGAGATGGGAGAAAGGATTCAGCTAATGACTAATGGCTAATTGTCATTTTTTATTAACAAGGCAATCTTCTCCCTGGCTTCTTCCACTTCAGGATAATAACTCTCCATATTAAGAACCTTTTTATAATCTGTCAAAGCAGGAATGGGCTGCCCTGATGCCTCAAAAGCATTTCCCCTTAAAAAATATGCAAAGCCTTTGAGCCAGTCAAATTCCATGTGGTAGTTATTCAGCATCCAATTACAGTGATCAATGGTTTGAAGATATTTCTGATGATGAAAAGCTTTTAGTCCCTGTATATAGTGCAGCTTGAGCCGGCATTCATTTTGCTGTAGCATTGGTCCTTGAGTAGCAAGACTTTCAAGAGTAGGCATGAATTTTTCCAATGCATCCCATTGTTTAGATTTTGCCAGTAGTTCTCCATATAAAAGGGTAAAATAAGGATGCCCGGGATAGGATTCTATTAAAGGCAGCAGTATGCGCTCAGAATTGTCATAGTCCCTTTCTAAATGCAAATAGATATAAGCCAACACATTGGATGCTTCTATCCAGCTGTAATGGGAATGATTCACTGCCATATTCAGATTTTTAAGTCCCTCTGAACAATCTGTTGACAAACCCATAAATTGTGCAGCCCATTGCACAGGTAGAGGGGACATGCAAGCTGAATAGGTAAGAGTACCAAGTGGCATATAGATATCTTTCAAATCCGGATCAATTTTATAAGCTCCATCTATATATTGAAGCCCTTGATATCCAAAATACAGTACCTCCAGCCAGTCTTTTTTTGCCAGGGCAATTCTGGCACGGAGTCCATAGGTTGATCCTAAATATAAATGATATTCAGCGTTCTCAGGATACCCTTCAAGCAGGGCTTCATATATAGGAATTGTTGCAGAGGTCTCCTCCATAATTACTACATAAGAAGCAGCGTACCCTTCGGTTGTTTGGGTATTCAACCACTTAGCAGCGATGAGTACAAAGGGAACTAAGGGATGGTGAGAATCAATCTTCCCTGCAGAGTCTAATAAGGAAATTGCATTGGTAAACTGGTAGTTATAAAGGGCATCCACCCCCTGTTGTACCAATGATTCGGCAGGAGACCTTTCCCAACTGTATTGAGATGGGTAAAGTATAGATAGGAGCAATCCAACCGCAATGCTGGTTCGTTTGTTCATTCTTTCCCGAATATTTCTTTCAACATGTACTTTCCAATTTCTTCCAGGGGCTGATTTGCTTCTTCCTTTCTCAACTTTTTTAATGTTGGCAGACTTTCTCCTGACTCTTTCATCCATTCTCGATGGAAATCTCCCTTTTGAATTTCAGAGAGAATAGCTCTCAATTCATTTTCTGCAGATTCGTTAATCAATCGCTTCCCCCGGGTAATTCCACCATATTCAGCTGTATCACTGATGACTCTGCCAAGATATTCAAATCCTTTTTTATGGAAAACATCTACAATGGTTTTCAGCTCATAATAACATACCAACCAAGCAACAGCAGGATTATAATTCTTTTCAAGTAATACTTTATATGATGACTGTATTAGCTTTGGTATTCCGCCTGTTAGTATTGCCTGCTCCCCAAACAAATCAGTTTCTGTTTCTTCTTTAAAGGTGGTTTCAATTACTCCGATTCGGGTAAGTCCAATCGCCTTTGCGTAGGCTAAAAGTATTTCTTTGGAATTTTGTGATGGATTTTGCTGCACAGCAAAAACACCGGGGATACCAGTTCCCATTTTATATTTTTTACGCAGTTCTAAACCGGCACCGCTGGGAGCAGCAAGAATAATATTCACCTCTTCAGGAGGTGTAATACAACCATAATGAATATTATATCCATGTGCAAATAAGAGATACTGACCCGGCTTTAAATGAGGTGAAATATAAGAAGTATATGCTGCACTCATTTCCTGATCAGGAATAAGCAATGCAATGAGATCTGAATTCTGTACTGCCTCTTCAATAGTAGATACCTTGCAGCCCTCTTTTTCAGCTTTTATCCAATTAGAGCTGCTTTGCCTCAGACCTACAACTACAGACAAACCACTGTCTGTTAAATTTAAAGCATGTGCTCTCCCTTGATTTCCATAACCGATTACAGCAATGGACTGATTTTCCAATAATTGAATATCTGCGGAATCATCTTTATAAATTGTGGGAAACTTCATTAACGCCCCGTTTTTCGAGTAAAGCGTAAAGTGGGTTGCACTGTGGTCAATAGTACCGGAAGTAAAATGAGAGAGCCGGCAACTGCAGTAATGATGATAATGGTTGCCAATAGCCCAAATTCATGATTGGGTACAAATTCTGAAAAGTAGAGTACAAAAAATCCCAAGGATAGAATTACCCCTGTACTGATAATGGCTTTTCCGGTGGTAAAAAGTGTTTCAGAGACTGCTTCTTTGTAACTCCCTTTCTCTTTAAATTCCTGTCTAAATCTTGCTAAGAAATGAATGGTATTATCTACGGCTATTCCCAACGCAATTGAGAAGGTCATGGCAGTGGAAGGACGAAGTTTGATTCCTAAATAGCCCATAATCCCCCCTGCCAGCATGAGAGGAATAATATTTGGTAAAATGGAAATAAAGGAAAGCCGGAAGGATCTAAACAGAAAGACCATGGAAAGAAAAATGATGATGAATGCAATGATAAAACTGGTGCTGAGATTTTTCACTAAATGACGGTTTGTACTCAAAGCCAAAATTGTACTTCCTGTAACCTGAATTTGAACTTTCTCACCAAGATGTGTATTTCCAATATTTATGATCTGGTCACGGATGTCCATACCTCTGTCGAAAGGCACATCTGATATTCTGCAGGTGATACGCGATTTAGAAAAACTTTCGTTTAAAACAGATTCTAATTGTTCATATTGATACACAAAGGAAAGGGCGTCCTCCTGAGTTTCTGGAAGTTCCCTAATTCCACTTCCGATTTCTTCATTCACCAGTGCGAGGTAATCACCAGCTGTAATGGCTGTATTTATCTCGGGAATACCAAGTATGTCAGACTTGAAATCCTGTAGTTTTTGTAAGATAGAGGGACTTAAGGCACCAAATTCTTCCCCAGAATCTACTATTATTTCCAAGGGGAGGGTCCCCCCTAGTTTTTCTTCAACGACCTGTAAATCATCAAATACCGGGTTCCCCGGTTTCAAATCCTCAAATACTGAAGCATTGTAGTTAATTTTAGTGAGGCCGAAAAGAGCCCCTATAAACAAGAAGATGGTGAACAGAAAAACAGTTTTGGGATGGTGAACATTCCAATTATGCAGGGTATGGGCAGCAACGAATTCTCCACCTGCTATCAGCCGGTCAATATGTACTTTATCAGGAGGACTAATCCAATTGAGAATAATAGGCATAATGATGATGGTAAGCAGAAACATAAGGATAACACCAAAACCCACAATAAGGCCAAATTCTCTGGTGACACGAATGTTAGTTAATGCCAAAGAGCAAAAACCAACGGCGGTAGTAAAACTGGTTAGAAACAATGCGCCACCTATTTTTTCAATCACCCTGGAGAGTGCTTCCTTTTGAGATAACCCCCTTCCCAATCCTTCATGGTATTTCACCAAGAGATGAATGGCATTTGAGGTTCCAATTATCATAAGCAGATTAAAGGTAAGGTAAGAGACTACATTGATACTGATGTTGAGCAGTGCCATCATACCTGCAACCCAGATGAGGGTGACGGAAATAGCCGTCAAGGGTATGAGTATACTTTTTACCTGTCGGAAAATCCAGTAAAGAACAATTAATGCCACCAGAAAAGAAATAGGGAGAAAAATCATTCTTTCCTGATTCATGAATTGAATATAGCGGGTTCTGAGAAGGGGGATACCTGCACCATGCCACTCCCATTCAACTGTGTCCATTATACTCTCGATTTGAAAAACCACTTTTTCACGGGAATCCTGACTTACTATATCGTCGGCGATATCCAATACAATTGCTCCTGTTTTTCCATCTCTGGAAATAATCAAATTTGGATAGATAGGATGATTTAAGAGTGACGTTTCCCTTTCATGCCATTCTGCATCAGATAACTCTTGAGAAAAATATTCGCTGTCTCCAATAGTGCTGAGACTTAGAACATTTTCTATGCCCTCCACATCTAACTCAAACATTTCTGTAATCTTTTCCAGCTTCTCAATATTTTCACGGGAGGTTGGATTCGGAGTGTCATAAACAATTAAGATTTTATCATCCTCTCTATTAAATTCATCCAGAAAGTTTTGATAAATATCCTTTTCCGGATCATTCTCAGGGAACATTTGTTCCAATGAGAAATCTACCCGCAGCGGTGTATCAGAAAAAGCCGCCATATAGTAGAAAAATGAGGTGACCAGAGC
>CAZKEL010000026.1:0-11432 GCA_964551815.1 uncultured bacterium | reverse complement strand
TCTCCTTGCTGACGAAAATTGGAATAATATAATTGCCTAGATGTCCAACGCAATAGAGGCAGAGCATAATCTCCAAAATTCTCATGGGTATGAATCCATTCAACATTTACTGAAATAAAACCAATTGCAGCAGGGCAGGTATAGGATAACCCTGCCAGCCACGCATACACATCTGAAGAAGTGTTTTCATTTTCCGTGCCACCAATCAAATCATCAAAAGCAGCCTCCAAATATAAAGAGGATGTGGGAGAAAAATGGTATTTAGCCTCTAAGGTGATGATTTCATTGACATAGCCGTCCTGATACAAGTTATGCCACATCATAAAAGGATTAATATCTCTCAACGTAGGGTACTTCCCCCCAAGCACCATACTTTCCATGGCTGCCAGTTGGAAATTACTACCCTTATATTCCAACCTTTGGACAATCAATGATTTACTTGCCTCATTATACACTCTGTACTTTTGGGTAGTGAGAGGAATTGAAGATTGAATCGCCCATTCCGTGTTGGCAATAGATTCTCCCGGGCTGCCTGGAGCACCGGTGAGATAGGGGTTTAAGGAAGCAAAAAAGTAATGGTACTTTACTTGACCAAAATTTAACCTGGTAAGCATGCCATCATAGCGAGGGGCACCTGATACTGTAAGACCTCTGTTTTTACTCATGCCAAATTGTTGAGGGAATCTGCCTAATTTTGAAGTGATGAAACTCCCCGTATAAGATAGATAGAAATGATTAGGGACATTAATATCAAAATGGTTCCTGCGGGTGAATATATTGCTGCCTCCCCCATCGGCATACCATGCTTCAAAATCCCGCCGCATCATAAAATCATAATAGAATTTCCAGTTATTATTAGTTTGAACTTGAATAATGCAATCTAACAGATTGGGGATTGCCTCATAAGCTAATGCCGTTTCATGATCTACACTCAGGGCATACCATTCTCCGATATATTGGTCTAAGGTATCCACCAGGGAAGAATTTTTAATTCCGGGGAACCATCCTGGCGATGCTTTCAGGGTAACTGAGGCACTTATCTCCGCATGGCACCAATAGAAACAGGTGCAGGCCAGAAGGAGATATTTCCTTTTAATGATTGTTAAATTATGAATGATTGTTAAATAGCTATTGAATTTTACATTTTCAGGGATGGAATTTTAGCGGGTTTTTGTATTGAAATTCTACTGGAGAATTTCAGGAAATAGAAAAACCCGGCTCTCTTCAGACAACAATAAACATCAGAAGAAAACCGGGTTTACAGGAGGAGGAAATATCTTATGAAATGGTTATTTTTTTAGCTTTTGGCTTAACCTCTTCAACTTTGGGAATATTCAGACTTAAAATACCATTGTGGAATTTCGCTTTAATTTTATCTTCCTGAATTTCACCTGCTAATTGAAATGATCTTTTAAAATTTCCATAAGATATTTCATGCCAGATAAGATTTTCCTTTTCGGATTTCTCTTGGGTTTTCCGTTCACCTGCTATGGTTAAAACCCCATCTACCAGATCTACCGTCACCTCATTTTTATTTACTCCGGGGAGTTCCAATTCAACTTCATAGGCAGTGTCTGATTCTGAAATATTCATGGGAGGTGTAGTGAGAAACGATCCTTCGGTTGAGATTGAATTGCTTCCGAATGCCTGGTTTACCATTCTCTCTACATCATCAAAGATGTTTAACATAGATCTGTTTGGTTTCCATTTTACGAGTGTCATAATACTCTCCTTTATTTAGTTAATTAAATTGACACTGGTTTGGTGGCAATTGCCATACCATTCAGAATTTTTAAATGGGTGTATGACAGAATTTTTATTGGGACAGAAAATTAGTCAGAGTCCACTGCCAAAGGGACAATCCTCCCTGACAGGATGACCCCTATTTAGATTCCGGAAGATGATAGAATTGTTTTTCCGGGTTTGTATTTTGGCGAAATAGTATAAGGGTAAATCCAACTATTCCCACTATTTCAGCTTGTACTTTCTCCTGAATATATTGAGATATTTCCACTTTCTCATTTTTATATTCCCTGAGTTTTATTTTAATCAGCTCTTTGGCTTCCAATGCATTTTCAATTGATTGGAGGGTTCCCTCCGTGACTTTATTTTTCCCTATGAGAACAACTGGCTCAAGGTGATGTGCTTTGCTTTTTAAAAAAGCGCGTTGTCTGGTTGTAAGTTTATTCATTCTTTCTCCATGAAATAATCTGTCTAAATTACAACAATTTTATATGAGGAATAAAGGTGATGAAAAAACTGCAGGTGACGGTTGGAGTAAATGAGTTTGTCAAAAGACAAACCCCTTCATCGGGAAAAACTTACTCTCCCACTCTTTCTTTTAAGGATATTGCAGACCATGCTAAAATTCAATTGGAAAAAGCCATGTATAAAAAGGGGTACCGAGAGGGAGTGTTATTGGTTCAGGTTGATAAGACTCATTGCAATGAATTTATTTGCCCCTTTGTTGAAATAAACGAGAGCACAAAGCTGTCGGCTCAGGTAGTTAAAAGACGGCCTGAAGAAGAACCCTATATTCAGTTGCGGGCATTGTCCGGCTCTCCCCTGCCTACCGGTAGGGTTGAATTAATTTTATATCGCAGGGATGTGTTAAAAGAAACCAGTGAACATACTACTGAGGCAGATTGGGAACTAATTTCTTTTCATGCTATACCCAAGGGGCTTGATGAAATGCCAATGGGACCTGTAACCATGATGCGAAACCAGCTTCAGCTAAGGGGAGGAACTAAAGCAAAATACCCTTCTGATAGCTGGGCTAAGTCTGTTCAATTTTGGCAAAAATATGCTGTGTTAACTCCTGTTAATGTCTAAGATAAGTAAATTCTACACCAAGTGAATGTTTGGTTATTTCAGGGAGTTGGTTTTCTTCCAGAGGAGCCTTTGGGTTAAACCCTGCATTCTCCCATTGGAGAAAGGTATAGGATAAACCAATGAATATATTTGAATTAATATTGCGGTTAATTTTTACCAGGAATTGTTGTCTACCTTCTGTAGTTCCAAAACAATCATCGCAGATTGATTCATTTCTTCCAAACCTTTCAAAAACAGGTTGGTCATTGGGGCGATTATACTGATCCTCTAACATTGAAGAAGTTAATTCACCTCTTTTAGCAGCGGAATACTGTAACCGGATGTGATTCCCTAACCAGAGGGTTTGATATTCTACAAATACTTCCTCTGCATGAGGGCCTGCCCAAAATCCCAGGGGAAATCCCCAGGAGTAAGGCTCATTAATATTGAATCGGTGACGATAGATTCGATGGTCTGTCCAGGTAAATTCTGCTCTAAAATTTGCCCTTGTTGAAAACAGTTCTACAATGTGCAGTCCCAACTGCCAACCAAACCAATTGCGATTATCCTCTTTAAAGGTATAGGGCGGAGACCATTCATCCATTAGAAAACTTCCATAAATGTTCATCTGTGAATGAGGTTTATAAACCAATTCTGCAGACATAATAATATTATCACTATCCCCTAAATAACCTTGAATCGGGAAAAATGGCAGCAAAGGGACGCCATAGTTCCATTCCATTGACCTGTTTCCATAAACCACCAGTTCGCTGAAGACAAATTCCCAATCAGGGTGGGGTTGCCAGTGAAGCCGGTGCCCCGCTAAATTCCTCTGTACATCGGGGGGGTTATAAGGTTTACCCTCCCAGTAATAATTATCAGATTCCTCCTCTAATCCCGATTTTAAACTTCCGTGGATATAATTATAATTAAGTGTGGGAAGGATTCGCCAATTCATCCCAATGTGGACAAATGATGGAATCTTCCGTGAAAGGGTTAGAGATCTTTTGCCAAAACCCCACTGCTGATTTCCACGTTGAGCATAAACATACCACACACTATCCCCCCAGGAAATTTTAATATCAGCAATATAGTAGTTTCTTTGGTTTGATAAACCAGGATCTGAGGGAGTATAATGTAACCCCTGGGTAGGGGTGAAGCCGGATGGAAGGGAAAGAGTGCCATCAATCAGATGATAGGCAAGATAAGATTTAATTGTTAACCCTTTTTCCCGGTAGGAAATTTGGGTGCCCACTTCAAGGTCGGTAATGGGAAGATTCTCATTAATATAATCAGGGTGATCAGAATTATATCTTAAAGTAAATTGAGGATCAATGGAAAGATCCTTACCCTGTACTAAACAGAAACCAAGAATTAGGTAGTAATAAGCCAGAATTGAAACGATTAGTAATCCAGATTTAATTGAAGTAAAAGGGTCGTTTCATTCTCTCCATTATTCTCTAAATGTATTACACCTAAATCAACAGAAACGGCATTAGACAATTGGTAATAATAGTTTATATGAATCTGATTAGTTATCTGAATATCTCCAATTAACCAACCAGTATTTTTTGCATAGATTTCCGGATTTGACTTTGAATAGTTGTCATTCGCATCATTGCCATAGTCAAATCCGTCACCTTGGTATGCATCAGGCTCCAGTCCCTTTAGTAAATGTGTAAAGGTGAGTTCCAATTGAGAACGAGGATTTGTCCACCAGATATTTTGAAATAAAATTTGTCGGGAATTGGGACCAGAAGCAAATCCTAAAGGTCTGGTATTATGGGTGTAGGTACCAAACTGGGGGGCTCTGTGTGTATATGCCCAGGGACGCACCGCCGTAAACTCTAAGCGAAAATCCACAGGAATAGAATACAGAGATTGTGCCAGAAATGCACCTGCTTGGACAGCCCAGCGGTTTCCTCCCCAATCATTAAACATTTCACTGGTTCTCAATTCATCAATCATAAAGGTTCCATAGGTTTTAAGTCCAAAGGGAAAGGAATACTGTGCCTCTAAAAACCAGAGAATATTATCCTCAGACTGAGAAGTCATATTATGCTGCACGGGCCAGAGGAAGATGGGGGGTATAAAATAAATCAGTTCTGTTTCCCTGCCGCCATATACCAACATTTCTGTAAAGGCAGCTTCAAATTTTTCAGACAGAGAAACTTCCCAGCGATGTCCCACCAAATATTTTTTATCGTAGTGAAGCAGTCCTTCAGTTGAGGAGGGTTCTGCAGGAAGAATATTAGCATGGAAAAAACTAAACCGGGATTTCCCTAATGACTTACTCCAGGCAAGTCTGGGATAGGGTGGTACATTGTCTGACAAAATAATAGGCTGCAGAGCATTTCCCCATTGAATGGGTTCATTGGCGAATGTAAACTCTCCATAAACAGACGAATAATTGAGATAAGCCTGAGCATATTCAAAAGACCTCTCAGTACTATATCCATAGAAGCCTGGATTATGTAGGGGAAATCCCCCTTTAAATTCTTTAGACTCCTCAGCAAAATCATCATTATAAACCACTGAGTGAAGGTCTGCAGAACTAAAAGCAGAGAATTTTTCTCCTAATGAGACTGATAAATCATAGTGATAAGTATAGGCAAGACGGTGCTTCTTTTCTTTCATTTCCCTCCGCATCATTGTACCAATATTTAACCAGGCACGGTCCCCGTCTTTCTCATATACCATTAACCGGGGTTCTTCCCATTGTGGTGAGTAGGATATCAGCTCAGTTACTCCATCAAATAAACGCTGAAAATTGGAGAATGCAAAATATATCCCGGATGGTTCATCAGTTATTTTATGATACTTGTCCGACGTTAATTCATAACGGTATTCCGATAAAAATTCATTCAGGTATGAGGACTCAGCAGGTGTGAGTTCCCCTCTATTCTCTTTTAACTGAATCAGAGATTTTGCTATAATATTTCTGGTTAGCGGTAGGGTATTGTTGTTAAAATCGGTGAGTACTCCTTTGACAGCTAACCGATCTAAAAAAGGATATATAGGGTCATTGATGGGTACATGTAATCCACTGGCAATTAATACTGTGTAAAAGAAAGATGCAAAAAATAGTTTATACTTCAATGGTTATGAATTTTCCCTTCTGTTATCAGATAAATTTATTGATTGCAAACAATGCTCTACAATTTTATCTATTTCAAGATGGAAGGTATCCCCATCATGAAAAAGAACTATATCATTTTTACGGATTTTTTGGGCCAGCCTATGTGTAATTAAAGGAGCAGGGCATTGATAATAATCTTGACTGTCCAGCGTCCAGTACATATGCTTTAAACCCAATTCTGAAATCCATTGTTGCTGCCATGGAAAGATTCTGCCATAAGGAGCACGGCAATAATTAATTTTTGTCCCCGCTATGCTGCTTATTTCATCTACGGATTGCAAAAGTTCAGATTGAAATTGTTTTTTTTTCAAGAACAAATAGGACTTATGACTTAAAAAATGGGTACCAATTTCATGCCCCTCATTCACCATTCTCTCAATGGTCGTTTTGTATTTTACAGCTTGTTGCGGGAGTAGAAAAAAAACAAATTTTTCCCCAAATTTTTCCCCCACTTCTAATATCTTATCAGTCATCTCACCGGGACCATCATCAAAGGACATTAAAGGAGATGAGGATTGGTTTTTCCACATACTTTCGGAATAAATTCTGTGAAAAAATCGTGGCGGGCGTGTGAAACTGGTTATTTCCATTTATACAGATTGAAGGTGCCTAAAATTCCCGTTATGATGATAAATATTGGCTGGAAAAAAAAAGTAAAGGGAAATGCGAAGATTAGAAGAGGCTGGCGAATTATCGTGATTACTCCTAACGCCACTGGGAAATCAATAACTGCTTTTAACAACCATAAATGAGCAGCATCTGCAGCAGGTAGAATAAAAATGGTACTGATGAAATTTATCATAGACAGAAAAATTAATCCCAAATATATTTTAACCAAATAACTTGAATAGTCTTTGCCAGTGGAAGCCCATCTTGCTCTTTGGTTTATCATTCCAATCCAGGTATTTGGAGATTGAGTGGTTCCAAAGCTATGAGGATGTACAATGGGTTTAATCTTCCATTTCGTTTTATTATTGATCTCCTGCAGCAACCACTCTCTGTTCCCTTTGGTCTTGCCCAAATGGATTACAGATTCTCTAACCTGCAAATAAGCGGTTTTTCTAAAAGCCAGGTTTGCACCCTGACAGGTTATAGGAAATTTAAACAAAGCCAATATCGCTGATACGATTCTAATACCTGCACCATCTAATGCCTGAAATAACATCAGTGGTGTAAATGAAAATTTATCAACGGTCATACCAAAAACCATTCCTGTCTTTTCCGAAAATTGATTCACCATTTGCGTGACCCAGCTTTTTCCAACCTGCACATCAGCATCTGTTGTTAAAACAATCTCCCCCTCAGCTAATTTAATTCCTTCATCCAGGGCGTTGATCTTTCCCCCGTGCTTTCGCTTCTGAATTTGTACAGAGGTAATAATGTTGGAATGATGAGCATATTCTTCAAGGAGGTTTCCGGTATTATCTGAGGAACCATCATTTACAGCTATGATTTGAATTTTTTCCGAGGGATAATCTTGAACCAGTAGAGAATCAAGACAGGATTTTATATTTGCTTCCTCATTTCGGGCGGGAACGATAATATTGACCAGAGGGTATTCATAACCTTGTAATGCTGATTGATTATTTCTCGCTAATAATATCAGTATCCCAATGAAATATACTCCTCCATTAAAAAAATAAAAAATGGTGAGGATATGAATAATCTCAATCATGAAATATCAGGTGTTGATTTGTGAATAAATCTTAGAGCAGGAATTCCGATAATTGCCGGGATTCCAATATTGAGGAGGAACATGATTATAGAGGCCAAAAACACTACCTGACCATCATACCCAATAAGAGAAAAGAAATACACTCTGCTCCCTTCCCGTACACCTAATCCTGCCGGAGTTACAGGCAGCATTAACATAGTGAAGTAGGCAGCTTCAAAAGCCAGAAATGCTTCAAGGGTAAAACCCTGCACTGAAAAACCATTTAATAGCATTAGAAAAGAAAAACATGCCGCTATATTTGCCATGAGCGAGTATATGAACAGAAGAATCACCTGATTTTTAGATTTAGAGAGTAATTGGGATTTTAAAGTATTCCAAAAGTCAATGAGGGTAGTAGGAATTAAATTGTTCCACCACTGAGTTTTCCATCCTCTCCAAATACTTATGATCAAAATTAGGATGATTATTAGAGCCCATTTAAAATATTGATTAGAAGGAGTCATATATTGAACACTATAATTTAACAAAAAATACAGCGCTCCCAAACTTCCTAGCACCATACGAGTCAGCATGCCGTATCCTGCAAAAATAACGCTTAATCCCGTAATGTGTTTTCTTGAATTTTCCTGAAAGAAAAGTCCTTTCAATAATTCACCAGTCTGGCCGGGAGTCAAAAATCCCAGTGTTCTGCCACCAAAAAAGGAATAGAATATTTGAGCTGAATCTGCCTCTATCTTCCCTAATTTCACCAGGATGATTTTCCAAATTGTAATTAAAAAATATAAATGCAAACTGATTAAAAGTATGACCGGTGTAAGAAACCAAAAATTAAAGTAGGAGGCATTGGATAATAAGTTACCCTTTTCATTCAAATATAAATACAGCAGAAAAAAAACAGCAAAGGCAGCCACATAACGAAATACCAAGGGGAATAATTTTTTCATTTAGTGAGCAATACGTGTTCCCCACTCTGATTTAGTAAAAAAACTAAGAGGGGTAAGAATGAATTGGTTTAAGAGATAGTAACCTTCCCATAGGGGATACATTATCAACAGTTTCAATTGGCCCATTTTTGCCGCTTCTCCAAAAAGAAGAAGAAAATAGAATACATAAGGCAATAATAATACAGGAGGTAAAACCGCTTGATCTATTAACAGTATGCCTAAAATGGAAACCAATAAAATTAACCGAGACAGAAAAAAGATCCCGAACCAGATCTGCACAGATTTGGGAAAATACTTTGCTCCTGATAAATGCCGTTTCCTTTGGGTAATAAATTCCTTTATTCCATTGGGGGCATCACTTGGCACGCTACTGTCCATTCCTGCTATAAACCGCATTTTAAAATTTTGATATTTAGACATATGTAATAAGAGTAAATCGTCATCTCCTGTTAATATATGCCTAATTTTATCAAATCCATCCACCTCGATAAAGAATGATTTTTTATACGCAAAATTTCTTCCTGTACAGGTGAGGGGAAAATTCCAGCCGGAACTGCCGTGGGCTATTAGTGCATTTGATATGGCGTCAAAGGCAGTAAGCTTGCTAATGAAAGAATTATTTGAGATCAATGGGGCATACCCAATGACTACAGTTGTGTATTCATCGAATTGTTCAACCATTTTTTTTACCCAGTTTTCAGGAGGGATACAATCGGCATCCGTAGTGAGTATAATGTTACTTTCAGCTTTTTCAATTCCTTTGGAAAGTGCGTTTTTCTTAGGGCTTATACCTGCAGGACAGTTATCAATTTGAACAGATGTAAAATTTGAATACGCATTCTCAAATCGTTGAATAATATTACCAGTAGAATCTGTTGATCTGTCATTTACAATAATATATTCCAGTAAATGGCGGGGATAATTCTGCCTGCTGAGTGCTTCCAAACAACGGGCAAGTATCCCTTCTTCATTATGGGCAGCCACTATAATGGAAACTTTTAACGGTTCATCGTTCTTTGGATGTTTATTTCTTACAATCCCAAGTAATAAATAGATAAGAAGGAATGTAAAAGTCCCAGCAGCTATATATCCGGCACCTATTAAAAAGGCTGTCATAATGGAAATTTCTTTCTTTCCCTCTCTTTTATTCTACAGAAATGGCAGAGGTAAATGCTTCAATGTTGTTAAGGGGAATGTGTAATAATTTTTCAGGTTCAAAACAGTTGTGAATGTCTTTTACCAAATTCAAATTATTTTGAGATACTGAATGAAAAATATTTAGTTCACTTAAATGGGCTGCCAGGTATTCCTGCTCTGTTTGCCCAGGTGTGGGAATTAACAATGCTTTTTTCTGCAGTGCGGCTAATTCCATTATAGTTGAATATCCTGATCTGCAGACAACTACTTTTGCCCGATTCATCAACCTATTCATATCTGCCCTGGATACATGGTTATAAATAGTAACTCCCCCTTCAATTCGTGCTGCTTCACTCCCTCCTGGTTTACCTAAAACAACAACCTTGTTACCCGGTAGGGATTGGATCTGCTTCATGATGGTAATTTCAAATAGAGTACGTTGAATCTCCGGACCAGAAATGGAAACCAAAATATCTATATCCTGCTCTGTTTCTGATTTTACAACACTGGAAAATGGACCTATATAATGTGGTTTTACAACTTCACTTGAAAATTGATGGGAAAGTGCACCTGAGAGATTATTCCTGTTTTTATTATCAATTACTAATATTCTGGTAAATTTTTTAAACATAAACTCATTGAGTTTTTCACCCAGATTTTCAAGAGGTTTAAATATCCCAGTTAATTGAAAACGTAATTGATGCGTAATAAAAAAAGAGGGGAGCCCTTTGAAAAAGACACCATATCTACAATCGGAAATAATCAATTGAATTTTTTCATTCTGAACTACCTTTTTGGTTATCCTGTTTTCTCTAAATATCTGGTACCAAATCCAGGGAGTTTGAAAAATTATTGAAGGAACCAGTAAAAACTTAAATCGTGGATAATTCACGGCATAGTCAGGAAATCGAAGGACTCTGGTATTGGGATAATTAGATTTTAACAAAGTTAATGCACTCCCATTGGAAGCGAGAATAATCTCATTATCCTTCATTAATGTGTCAATTAGAGGAATTGACCGGGTTACATGCCCTAATCCCCATCCCATCACCGCAAACAGAATTTTTTTGTTTTTATTCAATTTATCTATCTGCAGTGGTAGAATGATTTTTAACCAACGCAGTGAGAGTTATCCCATACACAGCTACCTGTGCTTTGATAATTTGTCTATTCTCTCCTTGGGATTCAACCCAAATCTGGCGAATGGCATCCGGTGAGGCAATATGATCGGAAAAATAATCTGCCGGGGAAAAATTTAGATTAAATTCTTCAGCTTTCTCAATATCAAACCGATAATGGTCACATAAAACATGGTTTTCATTCACTTCAACAGAAACCGTATCAATGAATAGAAATCTGCTTCTAAACCAATCTCCTTCATGGAAGAGAGGGTACCATTGTGCATCTATCTCATTCGGAGATTTTTCTCTGATTTGTGAGAGCATAGTAAACACGTTTTGTGGAGGATCTTCCACCTTAATGGTTGTACTTTCAAAAATTAATTCATTGTTTTCTGCATTAAATTCTACGGATACCTCTCCCTTTCTGTCTGTCTGGTTAATCCTTTTGGTGGTTCTTTCCATAGCGTAAGATTCTGGAGAATATCTGGTTCCATAAATATTATTGGTGGACCAGATTAAGTCAAATACCCCCGTAGTTTTGGTGTAATAGGTAACTGAATCGGGAGGATCGTCAAGCAACTCAATTTCAACTACAGGAATTCCCA
>CAZKEL010000025.1:0-31563 GCA_964551815.1 uncultured bacterium | reverse complement strand
GACGGTAAATTTACTGAGCCTTTGAATGGAATTAATATGGATAATAAGAGAATCAATCTTTCCGGTTATTTACAGGTTTAGTCTAATTTTACCTTCCGGATAACCAATAAACAGAGGATCATGAAAGTGAAATTTGACAATCATAATGAAAAGATAGCTGCTACCTGCCTACTCCTTTCTGTGGCTGAAGCTGATGAAATTTTAGAGGAGGGCGAAATCCAAACAATTAAGGATATTATAACTGATTTCTTTAAACTGACGACTGTGGAGGCAGCAGAAACAGTATCCACTTCCAGGGAACTTTTAATAGATTCTAAAGGATTATTTGAATTTGGACAGATTCTGAATGATCAGTTCACTCATCAGGATAAGTTGGAATTTATCGAATGTGTATTTGAGGTGGCTTATGCAGATGAAGACTTGCATTATTTAGAACATCATACTATCAAAAAGATTGCAAACATCCTTCATATTGAAAGAGATGAAATTATTGCTGCCAAAGCAGAGATGGAAACTTATTTGAATTAACTAAAACTCCATCTATCGGGTAAATGCTTGAGGGTAATTCAATTATTTTTCTTTGAATGTCAGACTATATCTGAGATCAATTCATTTGTATAAATTCAAAAATTATCGCTAAAAAAAAGCCCCTGATTTCTCAGAGGCTTTCTTGTTTCAGACCAGTAAAGGTCTATTCCATAATTTCTTTTTCTTTGGCATCCAGTATAACATTGAGTTCTTTTACATGATCGTCAGTCATTTCCTGAATATTGTCCATTGCCCGGCGCAGATTATCTTCTGAGAGGTCATGTTCCTTTTCAGATTTTTTCAAATGATCATTGGCATCCCGCCGGATATTTCTTACGGCTACTCTGCCTTCTTCAATTATTTTATAGGCAATTTTTACCAAGTCCTTTCTGCGCTCCTCAGTGAGTGCTGGTATATTCAACCGAATGACATTGCCGTCATTATTTGGGGTAATACCCACATCAGAGCCTATGATGGCTTTCTCAATTATTTCCAGAGTATTGGGGTCAAATGGTTGAACCACCAATAGCTGCCCTTCCGGAATAGATACATGGGCAATATTATTCAGAGGTGTAGGTGTACCATAATAGTCCACCTTTACTCCGTCAAGAATGCTGGTAGAAGCTCTACCCGTGCGGATAGTTGATACTTCATGACGATAGTGGTCAACTGCCTTGTTCATTCTGTCTTTTACATCAGTAAATAACTCATTTATCATAAGAATTTTCTCCTCTTAAGATACGGTTGTGCCTGTGGGAACAGCATTGACGATATCTACCAACCCATTCTTGCTTTTTATATCAAAAACAATTATGGGAAGATTATTCTCCTTACACAAAGTGACTGCAGTTAAGTCCATTACCCGCAGTTCTTTTTCAATAACTTCCTTAAAGGTGAGTGAATCAAATTTGGTGGCATCCGGTACTAATTCAGGGTCGGCAGAATAGACACCATCCACTTTGGTTCCTTTGATAATCACATTGGCATTAATTTCAATGGCTCTCAGGGCCGCTGCGGTGTCCGTGCTGAAATAGGGATTCCCTGTCCCCCCTGCAAAAATGACTATCCTGCCCTTTTCTAAATGTCGGATGCCTCTACGCCGAATATAGGGCTCTGCTAATTGGGTAATTGAAAGGGCGGACATTACACGGGTATCACAGTCTAATTTTTCCAGAGTGGACTGCAACGCAACTGAATTCATGATGGTTGCCATCATACCAATATAATCGCCAGGGACTCTGTCCAACCCTTTGGACCCAGCAGAAATTCCGCGGAATATATTTCCTCCGCCGATGACAATACCAACCTGAATTCCCATGTCCACGACCTGTTTTATTTTCAGAGCCAGCTGCTGGGTAATTTCAGGGTCAATCCCGAAACCTCTGTCCCCTGCCAATATTTCACCACTGAGTTTAAGTAAAATGCGGTGCATGCGGGGAGATTTCATTATGGTAGAGGGTTTAGTTATTGGAGGGGTCTGAATTTCCTAAAGATTCACCAAGCTGATACCGGACAAATCTGGTAATTAAAATATTTTCACCCAGTTTTGCAACCGTTTCGGTTAGGATATCCTGAACGGATTTATCAGGGTCTTTTACAAATGCCTGTTCCATAAGAACATTTTCCTGATAAAATTTATTTAATCTGCCCTCTATCATTTTTTCAATGATATTTTCAGGTTTACCGCTTTGGCGTGCCTGTTCAGCATAGATTTCTCTTTCCCGGTCTAAGACTTCCTGTGGAATTTCTTCGCGGTTAATTGCCATAGGTGCAGATGCAGCAATATGCATGGCAATATCTTTACTTAAATCTTTAAAGTCGTCTGTATTGGCTACAAAATCTGTTTCACAGTTAATTTCCAGTAATACCCCTAACTTTGATCCGGGATGAATGTAAGGGAAAATTAGTCCTTCTTTTGCTGATCTTCCAGATTTCTTGCGGGCTTTTGCAATACCAGACTTTCTTAAAATATCAATGGCTTCTTCTAAATTGCCGGAAGCTTCCTTTAAGGCATTTTTACAATCCATCATGCCTGCTCCGGACATTTCTCTTAATTCTTTTACTGCAGATGCAGATATAACTGACATGTGCCTTACTTCTCCTGATTTTCTTCGGTTGTTTCTTCTAATAATTCTTCTTCTGAGGATGCATCCCCCTCTTCAACGGTTTCTTCTAATACCTCTTCTTCACCTTCAGATTCTTCCACAATTTCTTCAGCAGCCGTTTCTACTTCCGTTTCTGATACCTCCACGACTTCTGCTGTTTCCGGATTGTTATCGGCAACAGTACCACCCGTTGCTTCTATAATAGTGTCAGCAACATAGTTTACCACCAAAGAAATGGTTTTCATTGAATCATCATTGGCCGGAATGGGGAAGTCAATATTCCCCGGGTCAGTATTACTATCAACAATACCAAAGGTAGGAATACCCAATATTTCTGCTTCTGAAATGGCAATTCTTTCATGGATGCCGTCCACAAAGAATAGGGCAGAGGGTAAATGTTTCATGTCTTTAATTCCACGATGCAGATCAGCCAATTTCACCCGCTCTCTCTCTAAGCTGTTCAACTCTTTTTTGGTGAGGTTAGCATAGATGTCAGACGATTCCTTTTCCAGGATTAATAATCTCTTGATACTTTTTTTAATGGTACCGTAGTTCGTTAAAGTTCCCCCCAGCCAGCGTTCCACTATATAGTACATACCGCAACGATCTGCTGCCTGCTGAACAGCATCTTTTGCCTGTTTTTTAGTACCAACAAACAATACAGACCCGCCACCCCTGACTATTTTTGTGAGTTCAGTAGCTGCTCTTACCATGCACTGGCTAGTCTGCTCCATATCAATGATATATACACCGTTTTTCTTCATTGATATATAGTTTTTAAAATTGGGATGCCAACGATGAGTAGGATGCCCAAAATGTGCGCCCGCTTTAATTAATTCTTCAACTGTAATATGGTTCATATATGTAATATATCCTTTATCTTTTAGAGAATTGGAATCGTTTCCGCGCACCGGGTTGGCCGTATTTTTTCCGTTCCACTTCTCTTGAGTCGCGGGTGAGCATTCCTGCCTGTTTTAATTCGCCCCTGTGGTCTCCATTCACTTTTTCAAGACAGCGGGCAATCCCTAAACGGATAGCTCCGGCTTGACCTGACAGTCCACCGCCGTTCACATTTACATTAATATCATATTTTCCTGCAATGCTTAGCAGTTCTAGAGGCTGTTTTAATACCATTTTTAATGTATCTCTGCCAAAATAATTTTCTATGGGACGGTTATTGATAGTGTAGGCACCTTTCCCTGAAGATATTTTTACCCGAGCTACTGAAGATTTACGACGCCCGGTTGCAGACCAGAATTCACCTTTTTTTGCCATTAGATTCCTTTAGTTAAATTGAAATAGTTTGGGGTTGCTGTGCAGCATGAGGATGGATGTCCCCTGCATATACTTTCAGATGCTTCAATAATTTTCTGCCCAGACGATTATGGGGCAGCATTCCTTTCACAGCATTCATGATAATCCGTTCAGGATGAACCTGGCGGACCTTCTTTAAATTAATTTGGGTTACACCACCGGGATAGCCGGAGTGACGAAAATAGGACTTATCTTCTTCTTTGTTCCCGGTAAGCTTGACTTTTTCTGCATTAATCACAACAACAAAGTCACCCATATCCATGTGGGGTGTAAAATTTGTTTTCTGCTTTCCGCGGATAACCTGTGCTATACGGGAAGCTAAACGCCCCAGGGTTTTTCCCTCTGCGTCAATAATATACCAATCTCGTGTAATATCTTTTGCACGAATAGAAATTGTTTCCATTAATTATCCTTAATTAAAATGCGTAATTTTGGCTAAATATACAGCCTGTAAAGTTAGAGGGATTTATTCAATCCTGTCAAGAATTAATAGGACTTAGAATTCAACTAATTGATTGACTATATATTGTGTGATTGGTCAGTGGTCATTGCCAGCCCCTCATGTTGTCTGGGGGTCAGGTTGGCGCTCTCACAATCGGTCGGGAGCAGGCAGGGTCAATGGTCATTAGTCATTTGTCAATAGGGAAACACAGCATCAAGCTACAAGAGCCTCGTCTATACTGCGTTACACCGGGTAAGCAGCACCCTATGTCAACGCCACTGATTCAAACTCCACCATCAGTCATGGTACTATTACTACCTCTTGATGAAAGAATGCTTACCGTATATCGTCTGCTGTATTCTGCCTTTAAAAGTCATGCCCAGCATAGGACTGTTCTTAGAGCGGGAATGGATATGCTCCGTTTTAAATTCCCACTCCTCATCAGGGTCAATAATATTTAGGTTGGCAGGGTGGTTTTCTTCAATCCCATGTAAGGAGAAACCCATGATTTGTGCAGGATTTTTGGTAAACCATTGAATAACCTGTTCCGTAGAAGCGCCTGCTTGTTTCAACACTGTGTGACTCAGTGCAAAGGCTGATTCCAGTCCGATCATGCCACAGGGTGCATGAAAGAAGTCCATTTCTTTTTCTTCGATAGTATGGGGCGCATGATCCGTTGCAATACAATCAATGGTTCCATCTAATAAGCCTTCTATTAAAGCTTGGTTGTCTGCCCTGGTTCTCAGGGGTGGCGCTACTTTCGCATGGGTATCATATTCATGTAAAACTTCCTGGGTTAAGCCCAAATGATGAGGGGTAACTTCTGCCGTCACCTTAATTCCCTTTGATTTATACCGCCGAATCAAATCAACGGAGCGTTTGGTAGATACATGGGGAATATGAATGCTTCCCCCGGTGTATTCTGCCAGTTCCAGATCACGAAATACCATCACAGATTCAGAAATGTCCGGATTTCCCGGAAGTCCCAATCTGGTGGAAAACGCAGATTCGTTCATCACGCCCTCATTCCTAAGTGGAATATCCTCTGCATGGTTTATCACAGGAATATTATACTTTTGTGCATATTCCAGAGCATAGCGGAACACCTGGCCATTTTGTACGGGAAGCCCGTCATCAGAAACAGCCACAGCGCCGGCTGCCACCATCTCACCTATTTCAGCCAATTCTTTCCCCTTTTGCCCGAGAGTGATGGTGCCAATGGGGTGAATGGTGATAGGCAAATCTGCAGATTTTTCAATGATGAAACGAATAGATTCAGGATTATCTAATGGAGGCTCTGTATTGGGCATGATACATACTCTGGTAAAGCCACCGGCCATAGCCGCAACAGCACCGGTTTCAAGTGTTTCTTTGTCTTCTCTGCCCGGCTCTCTGAAATGGGCATGCAGATCAATAAAACCAGGAGTTATCATTTTACCACTGCAATCAATAATTTTTGCCGACTTTAGAGATTTTACCTGTCCAATTTTCTTAATGAACCCATTTTGAATTAAAATGGATGCTCTTTGTGTTTTATCGGCATAGGGATCATAGATTTTACCCCCTTTAAGTAAAACCGTTCCGGAAAGTTTTGCAATCAATTACCGCCCTCCTCTTCCTGAGCTAACAGTAAATACAAAATGCTCATCCTTACAGCCACACCGTTTAAGACTTGATCTAAAATGATAGCCTGGTCACTGTCAGCTACAGAACTGTCAATCTCAACTCCCCGGTTCATGGGTCCGGGATGCATGATGACTATTTCTTTTTTATGAGTGTTTAATCGTTCTTCCGTAATACCAAAAAAATCCCGATACTCCCGCACAGAGGGGATGATACCTACCCCCATTCTTTCCCGTTGAATACGGAGGATGTTCAAGGCATCTGCCCATTCAACCACTTCGTCAATATTATGATTCACCTGTACACCTAATTCTTCAATACCAACAGGGATGAGATGGGGAGGTCCACACAGGGTGACGGATGCTCCCATTTTAGTCAAACCGTAAATATTAGACAGAGCTACACGGCTATGACAGATATCCCCAACAATGGCGATATTCAATCCCTTTATTTTACCAAATTTTTCCTGAATGCTCATCATGTCCAACAATGCCTGAGTAGGGTGTTCATGGGTCCCGTCACCAGCATTCACTACCACTGCATCCACAAAGCGGCTCAGCTGCAGACAAGAGCCGGGAACAGGGTGCCGCATGACGACACAATCCATTTTCATGGCATGAATATTCTGGATGGTATCCTTCAACCCTTCCCCTTTTGCTACCGAAGAGAAACTTGCCGAAAAATTGGTAACATCAGCAGAAAGCCGTTTCTCTGCCAACTCAAATGAAATTCTGGTTCTGGTGGAATTTTCAAAGAACAGGTTGACTACATTAATTCCTGTCAATGATGGCACTTTTTTAATGGGGCGTTCTAAGACTTCTCTAAAGGTAAATCCCGTATCAATGAGTTTTTGAATATCCTCAACGGGAGTAGTTTCAAGCCCGATTAAATGTCTGTTTTGCAGTGCCCCCATTACTCTTTTTCTTTATACTCCACCAGGAGGACTGCATCCTCTCCGTCTTCTTCTTCAACGTGTACATGAATATGTTCATTCACAGAGGTAGGATAATTTTTGCCAATAAAATCTGCACGAATGGGAAGCTCTCTGTGTCCCCTGTCCACCAATACCCCTAATTGAATAGTAGCCGGTCGGCCGTAGGCAAAGACTTCATCCATGGCAGCACGGATGGTTCTTCCTGTATACAGTACATCATCAATGAGAATGATGTCTTTGTCTGCGACTTCAAAAAGAATATTAGAAGCCCCCACTTTTGGGGAGCCCAAATTGGTCCGGAAATCATCACGGTAGAAGGTGACATCTAAAGTTCCCAAATTGATGGTATTGCCCGAAAATTCTTCGATAAGTGTATGGAGACGACGGGCAAGATGGTCACCACGGGTTCGAATACCAATGAGGGCAATATTGTCTAATTGTTCGTTGTGTTCAATAATTTCATGGGCAAGGCGCGTCAGGCTGCGTTGAATTTCTCTCTTGCCGGAAAGTTTAGCTTTTATTTTATCCATAATTTTTTAGGGTGGAATTTCCTGCAGCTGCAGAAGGAGGGCTTCCTTTTCCGCCTCCCGGACAGAATTAAAGGAAATTCGCAGGGGATAATTTATATCCAATTATAATAGTTAAAAAAGGAAACCATTTTTCTTCTGAACATTTGATTCACTTCCTTCTAATTTTACCCATGCAGAAGTTAATGGATAAATACATCCTCGCCCTGTTTTGCAGTAAAGCCATTATGACCCTTCTGGGGTTTATTATAATTTTTCTACTGGTAGATATTGTGGATCATCTGGATCACATTATGGACTCAGAGATGCCCAGCCTTGCCATTCTACGTTATTATTATCATTCGATTCCCTGGTACACCAGTATTGGGCTGCCCATGTCTCTTCTTTTAGCAACTGTCTTCACTATGGGAATTCTGCAGAAGAACCATGAACTGAGCGCTCTAAAAGCATCTGGGATTTCCATAAAAAGACTGAGTGTTCCTTTACTAATTGTTGGACTTCTTGCCAGCATTTTTTCCTTTTATTTCGATAATCTTTTTGTAACGGAGCAAATGCAAAAACGTTTTGAGTTGGGTTCGAAATATAATTTGGTAAGTTCCCGTTCAAATAAAATTAAAAAGAAAGATATATACAGACAAGAATCACAGGATAAAGTATTGGGAATACAGCGCTACAATTTCAGGAACCAAACTGCTCAGGGAATTTCTATTCAGAATTTTCAGACTGGAGAACTCATTTCCCGTTTAGATGCACCCCTCATGCGCTGGAATTCCGAAAATAATTTTTGGCAGCTTCAGGAATATTATACCCGTAGTTGGAAAGAAGATTCTCTTCACTTTCAGGCAGCAGAAAAAGATACGGTTTTGCAGTTGAATTTTACCCCTACTGATTTAACTCAATCTACCGTTAAACCTGAAGAGATGAATTATTGGGAATTAAAAAAATTCGTTGAAAAATTGGAATTTTACGGTGTTAAAGACCCCAGGTGGGCAGTGAATATGCACTTTAAAACCGCCTTTGCCTGTACCAGCTTTTTAATGATGCTGTTTGGCATTTCACTATCCATTCGGAAACCCCGCAGCAGTCTGGCAGTGGGAATTGGTGTCTCTGTATTTGTTATCTTTTTATACTATGTTGGAATTAAAACAGGACAATCTCTGGGCTACAAAGCCTCTCTTCCTCCTCTTTGGTCAGTTTGGCTCCCTAATCTCATTTTTTTCAGTATAGGTACCCTCATGTTCAAAAATACTCGTACCTGAATATCATCGCTGCCAAATAAGTCCTAAAGCCAGGTTAAATCCTTTAGCATCATTAATTGAAAATCCTCCATTAAAGGCAATGGCAGTATCCCAGCGGAAACTCCCTATTTTAATTCCATAACCCAAACTCATGGACTTTTGGGTAAATCCGCCGAAGCTATATCCAATTCTAAAAATGGCTGGTTTAAATCGTAATAGCTCAGCACCAATTGACATTCTCCAGGAAGAACTGGAACCCCGCCGGTTTGAAAATCCTGTTACCAAATCGCCTGCAAGCAATCCATATTCTTTAATATTTTTAGAGAGTCCCAATCGCAGATACATGGGCTGGCGGGTAGTAAATGGATTATCTGCTCCCGAAACATATTGGTAATAACTGGGAGCAGTTTTTTCCACATCATTTTCCCCGATGAGATCATTAAGGCTGTACTTCCCCCCTGAAGGTAATAAATAAGCATTCTCATTCAGCTGCACCATATAGGAGGAATCTTCATTTGAAAAATTCACGGCTTCTAAATCGGCTACAGAAATGACCTTATAGGTCTCAAGATATATAAGGGGATCACTGCTTTTTTCAGTAAACGACAAAGCGGTTACAGAATCCATGACGATACTCATCAACATAAATTCATTGGGACGCAAATACCAGTCTCCCGCCGCTACCAGTGAATTTTCAAGTGAACTGCGCATAAAATGATCCTGTGTCCACTTGACGGTACCCAATAAATTAATAATGGAAATTCCTGCCCGTACGCCTGTTGCAGATTCCTTAGTGGTAATACCCACATCCAACCCCAGTCCCGATCCTCCCACCGCCTGTTGAATCAGGTATTGGTTCTTTCCGGTAAACCCGGAAATATCAGTCGTGAGAAACGGGGTATTCACGGACTCTAATCCCATATAAAAAAGTCCTAAAATATATTTGAGAGTTATTCCTGCTGAAAAGTTAGAAAATTGATGGCCAAAAGAAATTCCTGATTCTAAAGTCCAAACAATGAATTGATCCATATCTAAAGAAATGTTTTTCCCGAATGGGTTCCCAAAAAGAAGAAAGTCAACAAAACCATCTGGCAGCCCCATATCAATATTTGAACTTAGTTGAGTGGTAAAAGCAAATTGGCGGGTTGAAAAATTTATTAAAGGAAAAGGCAATTCAACCGTCAGCGTGGTACGCAATCCACTACCGCCAAATAGATCATAAAACTGAGATTTGGGGAAGTAGTTATAGGCAAGTGAGTCCTCCAGATGAACTCCGGTAATAGTATTAAAATTTGACAGGGAGAAAAAATTATTACTCAGCCCTATGGAGAAATTCATCAAATTCAGAGAAGGGCGTTTATAGGTTCCTAAGTTAGCGGGATTAATTCCCACGCAGCGATAACCTTGTGCCAGAGTGGTATAGGTACCACTGAGCCCCGTCATGCGTGCATCTGTATTAGCTTGAGTTCTAAGTGGGCTGATTCCTATGAAAAACGGAATTAAGATAATAAAATATTTTCTCATGGACCTGAGGTATTGATGATGAGGGTATCTTTGGCTCTGCCCAGACCGCCGGTGTCAAGAGTAAGAGTTAAATAGGCCTGCACTCCGATGGAATTCGTCGTTTGAAAGGTAAGGGGAATAAAAGAAGTATCATTTTCTGTGGCAGTTTGAATAGGGCTGCCATCAAAGGTAATCATGGAAATATTGTAGCGATTCTCTTCAGTAAAAAGCCAATTCATACGGGTAGTATCAATAGATATATTGGAATTATACACTTCAGGGAATTCCGGGTTTACAAAACCTAAATGGTACTCGATGGAGTCTGTAGCGGGAAAGCCTAACTCAAACATACGCCCGATAAAAAACTGCAAACTGTCATCTTTAAAGAATTTTACTTCTAATGCTTTTCTGTATTTACCTGCAGAGTCTATGGCACTGAAATGAACCGAATCAATGACTTCAGAAAGTTCTGATCTCAATGTATCCCATACAGTGGTGTCAAAATAATAACCGTAATTTTCCATTTGATAACTACGATTAGATTCCCAGCTACCCGTAATAAGGGAGTCTAGAAATAGAGGGAAAACCGTACTGTCAGATATAAGAAGAGATAAATTCCCTCCCAAAGGAGACCGGTTGGTGATGGTGACATTTAAGGCAGCTTCCACCAAAGCAGAGTCAATTTGTTCAGAAGTTGAGGGATCCATAGGAGCCATAGAACTTGCTTCTGCAGGTATAATTGTCATGGGATTTTTAAAGACGAATGCCAGAGGGGCAATTAAGGTGAAAGTTCCCCATATCTGAGAACCGGGAGCTAATATCCCGGGACCGTCTATAACAACTCCTCCCCCAATACCAATATTTTCAGGAGCAAAATTCATTAAATCCACAATACTGGCTGACCCTGGAGATTTACTCAATGTATCAATCAGAGTAAGTGAAGGCTCAACTGCATCCGGACTGCAAAAATATTGGGTGATCTGATAATCTTTATTAATTTTAATAAGGGTGCGGGCCGTATCCCCCGTTGTGGAAAATTGACAATTATTGTTATACTTATAGGGAGCTCCAATTTCCGTACTGATAGTTACCTTTTGGGTATCTGTAACGCCTGTTTTTGAGCCCAGCATTTCCATATCCAATCCTACGGGAACGCCAATTTCATTAAAAAACTCAATTTCCATAATGATGTCATAAAATTCAAATCCTGAAAATCCATCAGGAATTCCCTCAATGGGGGGGCTTTCAATAGCTGGGAAAGGCAGACTGTCCGTAACGGCTGCAATATATTCCAACCGCATATTGGTAACATCAATGGTATTTATTTTTGGCACCCCAATCTTAATGGAATCGTTCTCAACATTAATGGTGTATTCTCCTGAGGCGATTTCCACTTCATAACCAATTTCGATTGACTTTACCGGTTCTTCAGAGGAGGATCCATAGGCAAGAAATTTATCACTGATTGAAATGGTCGTATCCAAATTGCTCCCCGGAGGAATGGTAAAAGGCAGGATGAGAGAATCTGTCAACTGAATGGAATCAATCCCCAATGAATCATAGTCAAAAATATTTTTATAACTCATTTTCATAAGGAGGTCAGCGATAAATCCATTAGTGATGTTAAATTTAAACTGATTGGGATAGGTCTCTGTATAGTCAGCAAATTTTGCTCTGGTAATGGAGATGCCTGCCATGGCAGGGATATCAATCGCTAATGGGTCGGACTCTGGTGCTTCAATATTTACATCTGCCACAACTGAGCCAATTTTATCAAAGGCAGCAGAGAATTCTATTTTAAGGTTTTCAGTTATAGTGCCATCAACGGTCCAACCATTATAGGAGGTACAGGTACCCCCTAAAATTAAACATTCTGATTCGCAGCCAGATTGGTTATCATAGCCTAATCCTGTTGCGGAGCATTCATAGCCTGTACAGTTGGTATCTTCATTGACGATGGAGACTTCCATGCTGTAATTAAAGGGATTATTTATATCTAATTCTGTGGTAGCGGTACTGGTGATTTCTACCCTATTTGAATCTGCAGAATAGGGACTTATTTTACTGAATTGAGGATTATATAAAATTGAATCTGCAGTAATCCCATTCGCCAGTTTAAAATTTACCAATAATGGAACAGACCAGTTATTGGTGACGGTCATGCTCCAGCTTCCCTGGTTTACAATGACTTTCTTGATAGAAACAGCCTCTCCTGTACTGAAGGAAATTGGCATATCAATGGAACCGCTGGGGAGTTCACTTAAGGCAGCTTGAAGGGTGTCAATCAGAGATTCTGAATAACAACTGCCTTTGGTTGTGAGTGCATCAAAGACAGGGTTTGGAATTTCCGGTGCTGGAGTGAGATCAATGGAAATATCGCCTTTCACTTCTACGGCAATATCACTCATTCCAATATCTGGTGCATCCAACCCGCCCGTTGACATATCAATATTGAATGTTTCATCAGGAATACCGTTTGCAGGAAGAGAATCACCAAACACAATTTGAATAACATTACTGACTGAATCGGTAAACAGCATGCTGCTGTCCACCATGCCTGAAAAGCTGTATTCCGTATTGATGAGTGGGAAAGACAAGGGAAGATACCAGGTAGGTGTTTCCCATTTATTGGGTGATTCAAATTCACATCCCAAATGAAAAAGTGCCAGAAATAAAAAAAGAGTAGAAACTACTCTTTTTTTATGTATTATATTTTTCTTTCCGTTCAAACTGGGTTGATATTAATATCTGTATCCTTTTGGTTTGAAGGGTCCCTGCTTAGAAACGCCAAGATAATTAGATTGATGATCCGTCATTTCAGTGAGTTGAACTCCCAGGTGGTCTAAATGCAGCCGTGCCACTTCCTCATCTAATTCAAGAGGAAGTACCTGTACACCTTCTTTTACATTCCCTTCCCAGAGTGCAATTTGTGCTAATACCTGATTGGTGAAGGATGTTGACATGACAAAGGAGGAATGTCCTGTTGCATTACCCAGATTTACCAACCGGCCTCTGGATAATAAAATGATTGAATGCCCATCAGGAAATTCAAATCTGTCAACCTGTGGCTTAATGTTGAATTCCTTTACCTCTTTGGCGTTTTCAAGATAGGCTACTTCAATTTCATCATCGAAATGACCAATATTACAGCAGATAGCATTGTTCTTCATTTTTTCCATATGAGAACCCAAAATGATATCTGTATTACCAGTGGCAGTGACGAAAATATCTCCCCATTCACAAGCGTCATCCATTGTCACTACAGAAAAACCTTCCATAGCAGCCTGAAGAGCACAAATTGGATCAATTTCTGTAACAAAAACTTGTGCACCATAACCACGCATGGATTGAGCACAACCCTTTCCAACATCTCCATATCCGCAGACCACCACTTTTTTACCTGCAAGCATTACATCAGTGGCTCTTTTAATTCCATCAGCAAGGGATTCACGGCAGCCATATTTATTATCAAATTTTGACTTGGTGACGGAATCATTTACATTAATGGCGGGGAAGGGTAAATTTCCTTCTTTAAATAGCTGGTATAATCGCTGTACCCCGGTGGTCGTTTCTTCGGAGACTCCTTTAATTTCCGGTATCATTTCAGGATATTTTTCCAACACAACTTTAGTGAGATCACCACCATCATCCAGAAGAATATTAGGATTTTTTCCACCGGGGAATTTCAAGGTTTCTTCAATACACCACCAGAACTCCTCTTCTGTCTCCCCTTTCCAGGCAAAAACTGCGTGACCTGCATCTGCAATTGCTGCAGCAGCATGATCTTGTGTGGAAAAAATATTGCAGGAAGACCAGCGGACTTCAGCCCCTAATTCAATGAGGGTTTCAATTAATACTGCAGACTGAATTGTCATATGAATACAACCGGCAATTCTGGCCCCTTTTAAGGGCTTAGATTCACCATATTGTCTGCGAAGTGCCATGAGTCCCGGCATTTCTACTTCAGCTAATCTGATTTCTTTGCGACCAAATTCTGCTAAACTGATGTCTGCTACTTTATAGTCCATAGTTAATTCTTGCGTTTCTGTTTCAAGGGTTATGTTATCCAACACTGACCTCCATTCCCAGTTCTTGTTTTAAGGTTTCTACTTTGTCTGTTTTTTCCCAGGGGAATTCATCTCTGCCAAAATGCCCATAGGCACCTAATTTGCTGTAGATGGCTTGCTTCAGATTCAGACTATTGATTATACCCGATGGTTTCAAATCAAAGACTTTCTTGACACAATTTACTAATTCATCCTCAGAGATTACGCCGGTTCCAAAAGTATTAACTGATACTGAAACAGGCTCTGCAACACCGATACTGTAGGCCAACTGTACTTCACATCGCTCTGCCAAATCTGCTGCTACAATATTTTTTGCTACATACCGAGCCATATAACTGGCTGACCTGTCCACTTTGCTGGGGTCTTTCCCTGAAAAAGCACCACCACCATGGCGGGCATAGCCACCATAGGTATCTACGATAATTTTTCTGCCGGTTAAGCCTGTATCTGCTTCAGGACCACCCAAAACAAATCTGCCAGTACCATTAACAATAAAGTTGTCTTCATAAGGGATATTGTATTTTTCCAATACCGGAATGATAACCCGATTGATTACTTCTTTAGAAATAAAAGCATGTTCAGCTGATTCAGAGCCTTTTTCATCAATCATTCCATCATGCTGGGTAGCAATCACAACTTTTGAAATGCCTACAGGCTTAAAGCCATCATACTCAACGGTAACCTGTGACTTTCCATCAGGTTGCAGCCAAGACAGTGTTCCATTTTTCCGTAGGTCTGAGAGTCTTTCAACCAGTCGTTGTGATAATTGAATTGGCAAAGGCATGAGTTCCGGGGTTTCTTTACAGGCAAACCCAAACATGAGTCCCTGGTCGCCGGCACCTTGTTCCCGGTCATTTTCTTCATCAACACCCTGAGCTATTTCCGGGCTTTGCTCATCTATATATAATTTAACTTCAACGGTATCTGCACAGAATCCTGATTCAGAATCTGTATAACCGATCCGTTTAATGGTATCTCTCACAATTTGTTCATAATCGGGATGATTTTCAGTAGATATTTCGCCCGAAATTACCACCAGATTTGTGGTTGTAAGAGTTTCACAGGCGACTCGCCCGTTGGGGTCATTTTTTAAAATGGCATCCAGAATCGCATCTGAAATTTGATCACAGACTTTATCGGGATGTCCCTCTGTTACTGATTCCGAAGTGAATAAGTATTTGTTCATGTTTTTTTGCTTTCCAATTTAGTAGAGTAATTTACGATACTTTAGTTATTTAATATCCTTAATACTTTTGTTACGGGACCTGCTCCGCTCATGATATAAAAATGGATATTTTTTATACCTTTATTCAGCAGATCTTCACATTGTTTAATTGTCCATTCAATTCCAATATCTTTACAATTTTCAGGTGAGGCCTCAATCTCATCTGATAATTCGGAGGGGATGTTTACGTAGAAATTTTTTGGAATACTAGTGAGTTGTTTAGGATTACTTAATATTTTGAGTCCGGGAATTATGGGCACTTCAATCCCTGCCTTTCTACATTCCTTTTCAAAATTCAAAAACACCTCATTTTCAAAAAACATTTGGGTCACAATATAATCTGCACCTGCGTCAACTTTTTGTTTGAGATGTTCAATATCCTTTTTAAGATTAGGCGCTTCAAAATGTTTTTCAGGATAGGCCCCAACACCTATACATAAATCAACAGGGTCAGGATTGATTATCTCATCTAAATATTGCCCTGACCGTAGATCATTTAACTGAGCTACTAAATCAGAAGCATACACATTAACAGACCTACCCGAGCGCAATGGTTTCTTGTAATTTGTTTCATCCCCGCGAACAGCCAATATATTATGAATTCCCAGATAATTCAGCTCAATTATTGCATCTTCAGTTTCTTCTCGGGTAAATCCCCTGCACAAAAGATGAGCCACAGTATCAATTTTGAAACGATTCTGAATGATTCCGCAAATACTGATTGTTCCTGGTCTTTTCTTCCGAACTCGTCTCTTAACTTCCCCATCGCTTCCCTCTTCATAATAGGCTTCAGCTGAATGACTGGTTACGTCAATAAAGGGGGGCTGAAAGGGTTCTAAATCTTTTACAATGTCTATAATTTCTTGTGCAGACTTCCCCCGCTTTGGAGGAATAATTTCAAAACTGAACAGCGGATCTTTGGCTTGGTTAATATGCTCTATTACTTTCAATCTATTATGGCTTCACTTTTTAATTCTATTGGTTCATTTAAATAGGGAGAGATGTATTTCTTTATTTCCTTTACGGAAAGATTTTTTCTATCACTATATTCCTGTAATTGATCATCCTGAATTTTCCCAATACTGAAATACTTTGATTCGGGGTGGGAAAAATAATATCCGGATACAGAGGCAGGAGGATCCATAGCAAAATGTGAGGTGAGTTTTATCCCTGTATTTTTTTCAACCTCTAACAAGAAAAATATTTTTTGTTTTTCAGAATGGTCAGGGCAGGCAGCATACCCGGGAGCGGGTCTTATACCTCTGTATTTTTCCCCAATCAATTCTTTATTGGTCAAAGATTCTTCAGGGGCATATCCCCAATATTCTGTTCTCACCCTTTGATGCAGATGTTCTGCAAACGCTTCTGCTAATCTGTCAGCAAGGGCCTTCGCCATGATGGCGGTGTAATCATCTTGTTGGGCTTCATATTTAGCCACAATTTCCTGCAGACCAATTCCACAGGTTACTGCAAACATTCCCAACCAATCAGCTTTTTTTGTTTTCTTGGGTGCGATAAAATCTGCAAGACATAGCTGACAATCCGCCTTTTTTATTTGCTGGCGGAGGAAATTCATTTTTACAGAATTTTGACTATTTGAGGACTCAACGATAACATCATCTCCCTCAGCATGAGCAGGAAAAATCTGGAACACAGCATTTGCCATGAGCTGCTTTCCTGCTATCAATTCATCCAATAAATTCTCTGCATCATTTAATAAGTTTCGAGCTTCTGCACCGTACTTCTTATCCTCTAATATTGCAGGATATTTACCTCTTAATTCCCAGGTTGTAAAGAAGGGAGTCCAATCAATAAAGGAAATTAACTCTTCTAAAGGATATTCAGATAATATGACTGGATTAATCTCCTTGGGAGCTGGGGGTGTATAGCTCTCCCATTGGATGGGATATTTTCGCTGACGGGATTCCTGCAGAGATAAAAAGGGAATTGACCGTATTGATGATCTGCTTTTTCTTACTGCTTCATATTCCGCGGTGATGTCACTTTTATATTGATTACTGTCTTTAGAGAGGAGTTTCCTGACGACATCAACAGACCTGGAAGCATCCGTAACATAAATTGATTTTTCGGGGTATTCAGGTGCAATTTTAACTGCAGTATGGAGTTTAGAAGTGGTAGCACCGCCAATCAATAATGGCAAGTTGGAATTAATATGATTAAGCTCAGAGGCAACAATTACCATTTCATCAAGGGATGGAGTAATAAGCCCGCTTAATCCGATAATATCCACCTTTTCCTTTTCTGCAGTTTCAAGAATCTTTTGAACGGGAACCATAACACCTAAATCAATAATCTCATAATTATTACAACCAAGTACTACCCCAACGATATTTTTCCCTATATCATGAACATCTCCCTTTACTGTAGCAAGAAGAATTTTTCCATTACCTCCGGCAGCATTTTTTTTATATTCCTCTAAAAAAGGGGTTAAATAGGCTACAGCCTTTTTCATTACCCGTGCTGATTTCACAACTTGAGGAAGAAACATTTTTCCTGCACCGAATAAGTCCCCAACTTTGTTCATACCTTCCATTAATGGACCTTCAATGACTTTAACCGGGTCCCCCCACTCCTTACGGGCTTCCTCGGTATCTTCCACTATGTAGGTGGAAATTCCTTCCACTAAAGAATGACTCAAACGCTGAGATACAGAGTAAGTTCGCCATTCCAAAGTTTCATCGGTAGAAGTCACCTGATCTACAATTTCTCTTGCTGACTCCAGCAGGGTTTCACCAGCATCAGGAGAAGTGTTAAACAGGACTGCTTCAATTTGTTTTCTTAAATCTTCCGGAATATCTTCATAAATGGTAATCTGACCTGCATTGACAATTCCCATGTCCATACCTGCTTTAATTGCATGGTAAAGAAACACGGTGTGCATGGCTTCACGAATAGTATTATTCCCTCTGAAAGAAAAGGATAAATTACTCACTCCACCACTAATGAGTGCGTTAGGACATTCTTTCTTTAATGTTAAACAGGTATCAATAAAGGCTTTGGCATATTCATTATGTTCTTCAATGCCCGTTGCCACTGCAAAAATATTTGGGTCAAAAATTATGTCCTCAGCGGGAAAGTTTAATTTCTCTCTCAATAATTGATATGACTTGCCGCATATTTCAATTTTTCTCTCGTAGGTATCTGCCTGACCCATGTCATCAAAAGCCATGATAATTACAGCAGCCCCGTATTTTCTTATGAGGGCAGCTCTTTCTAAAAAGAGATTTTCCCCATCTTTCAGACTGATTGAATTTACTATTCCCTTTCCTTGAATATTTTTTAAGCCTTCCTCAATGACTTCCCACCTTGAAGAATCAATGACTACCGGTACTTTAGAAATTGCAGGATCAGAGGCAATCAATCTGAGAAATTTCTGCATGCAAAATACAGAATCCAATAATCCTTCATCCATATTTACATCAATCATTTGTGCACCGTCATCAACTTGTTGAAGCGCTACTGAAAGAGCATCTTCATAGGCTTCCTGTTTGATTAAGCGTGCAAATTTTCGTGATCCTGAAACATTGGTTCTTTCCCCTATATTTACAAACAATGAATCTTGTTGAATACGCAAAGGTTCCAATCCGCTCAGTCTCGTTACTATTTCCTGCCTGGGAATTGGTCTCGGTTGAGAACCACTTACAATATCATGAATTTTTTTTATATGGTCAGGAGTAGTACCACAGCATCCTCCTACAATATTAACCAATCCTGCCTCTGAAAATTCCTTTATTATCGCTGCCATTTGATCGGGAGTTTGTTCATATTCTCCCAGTTCATTGGGCAGCCCTGCATTTGGGTGGACAGAAACAGGTATATCCGCAACCTTCGCCAATTCAATTAAAAATGGCCGCATTTCTGCAGCCCCCAATGCACAGTTAATACCAATACTTGCTAATTCAACATGCCGTACAGAATACCAGAATGCTTCAATCATTTGCCCGGACAGAGTCCTGCCACTTGCATCAGTAATTGTAACGGACACCAATACCGGCAGAGAGATTCCCTTTTCTGTTAATACACTTTGAACCGCGAAGAGGGCAGCTTTACAATTCAGTGTATCAAATACGGTTTCCACCATGAGTAGATCAGCACCACCGTCAATCAATCCTCTACATTGATCAGAGTAGGTATGGACAAGAGCATCAAAATCAACATTTCTATACGAGGGATCATTTACATCCGGGGACATAGAACAGGTTCTGTTGGTGGGGCCTAAAATTCCGGCGACAAAAGGGCTATATGCTTTGGTAGTCTTATTTAAATTGTTAAGGGCATTTTTTGCAATTTGAGCAGAAGCATAATTCAGATCATAAACAAATTTCTCCAACCCATAATCTGCTTGAGATATGGCATTTGCATTAAAGGTATTTGTTTCAATTATATCTGCACCTGCCTTCAGGTATTGTGTATGAATCTCTGTGATTATATCCGGTCGGGTGATGGAAAGAACATCATGGTTACCTTTTAATTCAGAGGGATGGTGTTTAAATATCCCCTTACGGTAATCCCCCTCCTTTAAATTGTAGGATTGTATTAACGATCCCATGGCACCATCAAGGGTTAAGATTTTTTCTGATAATATTTTTCTAAAATCTTCCATAAAAAAATAAAACCGGCTCTAAACCGGTTTCTCCCCTGTTTAGCTGCCTTCTTTTTTGTCGCGGCAATTCGGTATAAATCACGACGGGGAAAATTAAATGGATTTATGTAATACAAAACAAATAAAATTCTAAAAAAGAATAGAGCGGAGAGAACTCCGCTCTTATTCTTACATAGGACGGCCAGATGAGATGGACAGCCAGACGGGACTCTTTAAGAAAATGATTGGCGTTTAATTGATTGATTTGAAGGAGGAGGACAAACATCAAACGCCAATCATTTCTAAGGGACTTCTTTTAGGGGGACGTCTATGGGATCTGACAAAACATCTTCCTATAATGTATATACGCAGTGAGAGCACCAAATCGGACATTTTTTTTTCAACTTTTTTAAATTATTTTGATATATCGACGAGAAATATTTAGTTTAAATCTATGAAATTCTATCAAAAAATTACATGTTTTAAAAAATAATTCTGAATTTATGCCAATTTTTACCTTCATTATAGCGGGATTTCTCTACTCTCAATCAATTTCATCCAACAATTATATTCAGATTGGAAATGAATTTCAACAGTCTGCCAATTGGGATAGTGCTAATTATTACTATTATCTTGCTTTACCGGAATTAATCCAAAAAAATGAATTTGAAGAATTAGTACATACATACCGGTCAATAGGTAATGATTATATCAGGTTAGGGAAAAATGATTCTGCACTATATTATATTTCCTTATCAATAAACACAGCTAAATCCAAATTGAATGAACCGGATATTGCCCTAATGAAAGCTTATAACAGTCAGGCATCTATTTATGGATCTCAGGGTGATTATCTAAAATCAGCAGACTATTTTAAGTTAGCCCTTCATCATCATCTTTTAAGTCATTCAGATAAAAAATCACTCACAGCGAAATTATATAATAACATTGGAACTATTTATAATTTCATCGGAGAAATGGATTCAGCCATCGTTTATCTGGAACAGGCACTTAAATTGAAATCTGAAATTTATACAACGGAAGACAAAAACCTATCCAGCACCTATAACAATTTAGGAATTTTATATTTCAACAGAGGGTATTACTCTGATGCAATTACAATTTTAAAATTAGCGTTGAAAACAGATGGTATAGAGGATAATACACCGGATTTAATAAAAATTTACCATAATTTGGGGATGGTATCTAAGGCAAAGGGTGATTTAGATATGGCAGAGAGTTATTTACTAAAGGAACTATATTTATACAATGAGTCCATAAATGTAAACAGGACACATCTTGCATTAAATTATAATTCCTTGGGAAACCTTTATAATAAAATGGGGAAATTTAACACAGCGTTAGTCCAATATAAGTCTTCCCTGAAATTATTAGAAAATCATGATCCCGAAAATTATGTTCACATTGCATTGGTATTAAATAACATGGGGAATATTCATTTAAATCTGGAAGAATACATTAATGCAGAAAGTGCATTTTCAAAATCTCTCCACTATTATGAAAAGTTAGATTTTAATGACCCCAAAAAGGGGTTATTATATTCCAATATGGGAAAAATGTATAGAAAACAGTCCAACTATAATATGGCTCTGCAATATTACCATCAGTCTCTCAATTATTATAGTCTCATTTATGAGAAAACACATCCGTCAATTTTGGAAAATTATATTGATATTGGATTAACTTTATTAGATCAGAAAGAAATAGATTCTTCATTATTTTATTTTGATGAGGCAAGTGTAATGCTGCATATTCCAGCTGCGATTGAATTGGATGATGCCTCCCAGCAGATAAAACATAAAGATATGGGATTATCCCTAATTCATCACCAAACAACCGCTATTCTCAAAAAGACAGAGATTCCCATTTCTACTGAGAAGGAAATAAATCTATTGAACCAAATATTATTAAAATGTGAAATGTCTGTCAGGCTGATACAAGATATCCGAAAAAGTTTTTTGTTCACACAATCTAAATATCTGCTATCAGAGACAATGCAGGATATCTATGCGAAGGGAATTCACTCCGCTTATCGGTTATTCGAATTGACGGGGCAAAAAAAGTACCGGGTATCAGCTCTCCGTTTTTCAGAATATTCAAGAGCATCTATTTTTAGAGAATCCCTGGCTGCTTCTGAAAATATAAGGTATTCAAATATTCCTGAGGAAATTTTTCATAAAATAGAACGAATGAAAGCGGATATTTCTTACTTCCAAAATGAAATAAATCTAGAGGAAGGAAAGCCTGCTCCTGAAATTAATTCCAAATACCTTGCTCAATTACAGGATTCTCGTTTTAAAATGATGTCGAGGTACGACGAATTTATGCAATCTATTAAACGAGATTATCCTGATTTTTATAACTTACTCAACCCTGAGAGAGAATTTAAATTAGAAGCCGTTTATAACAGACTAATTTTTGATGAGGTTATAATAGAGTATTTTCAAGGGGAATCAGAAATATATATCTTTTGCATTAGTAATTTCAATTTAACACTTAAAAAAATCCCTCTGACCTCCGAATTTGATCAATTGGTAAATGACTTTATAACCTCAATAAAAAAAATTAACCACTCTCAATTTTATGATTCTGGGTTGAAGCTTTATGACATTCTCCTTTTACCGGTCTCCAAAGAAATTAATACAAAAAACAAAATTACCTTTATATTAGGAGGTACAGTGAGTACCCTGCCATTTGAAGCCCTTCCCATACCCCTATCCCAAATCAATTCAAAAAGTACAGGAAATCAGTTTCTATTAGAACAATTTGAAATCAGCTATTCCCTGACTGCAGAAAGGATAGAGCGAAAAACTCCTGACCCCGAAATTGATTTTACTCAAATTGCTGTATTTGCACCTGTAAATAATTTTACGGCTAACTTTGAAAATAACGCTCCATTTATGGAATTAAATTATACCCTAAATGAAGCTCAGTCAATCGCCTCCATGGGTGAAGAGTTTAATATAGAAACCAATCTTTTTTTGGAATCCCATGCCACTGAGGAAAACTTCAAAAATGAAATTCAAAAAAAGTATAATATTTTTCATATTGCAACACATGGGTATTTAAACGAATTTTCTCCCGATTTATCTGCATTGTATTTTTCAAACCATGAGAATCAAAAAGAAGATGGTATATTGTTTTCTACTGAATTATACAATTTGAATATATTAGCAGATTTAACCGTATTAAGTGGATGTGAAACAGGGCTGGGTAAAATGGTTAACGGGGAAGGAATTTTATCTCTATCTCGTGGATTTTCCTATGCTGGCTCGAAAAATATTATTTACACATTATGGAAAGTAAGTGACAAAGCTTCATTTACCCTGATGGAACACTTTTATGAACAACTCTTTAAAGAAAAAAATTATTCTAAGGCTCTAAGAAATGCGAAATTACTGATGATCTCAAAGGAGGAGACTTCCCTTCCTCGTTTTTGGAGCGGTTATGTTCTGATGGAAAATTAACGCAGAATGAATTTTCCGGTATACAGTAGATCATTTTCATCAGTCAACTGCCAATAATATAATCCCCTGTCATAGATGTTTTCAAACTCTACATTGCCTTCTGTAGTTGTTAGTGAAATAATTTCTTCATGTGTATTGGAGTACATTTGAAAGGTGAGAGGTTCCCTTTTACTCCAGTTCCAGGAAAACTGAAGGGAAGGTGAGTATTTTATTTCTTCCCCTTTAATTGGTGAAAGAATGTCCAAATTAGAAGATCTTACCTGGTCATTCACCAATAATTCTAATATTCTATGAGTTTGAAAATTTTCATTCACCGTGTCTGAAACTGAGAATACTGTTGTAAAATAGAGCAATGTAGGAAGAAACACTATTGTAGCAGCTACGGCAACAGCTTGTTTCCATTGAAAATTAATTCCTTTATTCTCATAATTTCCAGGTGTGAAGGGTATAGTTTTTATCACATCATCTTCTAAAAATGCATACATTTCAATTATAGCTTGTTTGCATTTGTCACAGTGCTCAACATGGTCTAACTCTTGGTCTGGTAAATTTTCTAATGATTTTTTTCGAAGGTTATCTATATAAACCGTTAGTTGGACATCAGTTAGATGGTTTTGAATATGATCTTTTATTTTATGTAACATTGTGATAATCATGGCTCTTCCTTTTTTGTTTGGGCTTGTTCATTAGTGAGGACAAATTGATCATAATATGCCGCAATAAATTTTGAAAATACACTCCTATTATAAACAGGCTGATCATGAAATACATTTAATTTTTTAATTAATTCATGTTCTTTTCGATTTATCCAACGGCGAAAGGAATCAATATTGTTTATTTTATACCCATTTCTTATAAATAGGCTTTTTACTCTGTTAAATACGTATTGGTCTTTCTTTAACCGGAAATCTTTAGTGATTGCATTCAATTCTCTGGCATTAATATTAGTAAATACTTTATGCACTATATTTGAGTCAATTTGTAATCTGTGCTTTAATTTCAGACTGATTTCAATTCTGCCCGCAGATTTATGATACAATTTTAAAATCGTTTCAAATCTGTTAAATTCTTCATCCATGGATATACCGGATTCAAAATCATTTGCGGTAAACGAATCTGTTTCCTGAATTTCCAATTCCTTATGATTTAATACATTCATATTATGACTTCTAAGTGTCTCTATATATGTATTACGCAGTGAGAGCATAAAAAAGGACAAAAAAATTTCATTTTTTTTAAACTTTTTTTTATACTGCTTGCATATTTTGTGTATTTTTGTGTTTAATAGCCTTAGTATAACTTCTTGTTTTATATCATCTTGATTGCCATTTCGCCATTGATTTTTATATATAAATCGAGTGATAAATCCTTCATGCATAACTACCACCAAATAAGGGTTTTTTTGCATTATTTTTCTAAAAGACAGTGTTTTTTCTAATAGTTCCTTCAGCTTATCAATATCAGATGATTGGTATATTTTCTTATAATTTTTATCTTTGTTGATGATGCCCAGAAAATAGGAGATTAAGATTTTATCAAGACAGTTGTATTTTTCTCTGGGATATTGATCCTCGGGATAAAGTACCGTTTTTAGGTAGGATTGTACAAAATTTATATTCTCAGGCATAAGGTGATATTAAGACCTGAATTAACTGCCAAGCAAAGAGAAAAATTTTTATAAGTAGGGACTTAACTGACCTTTAGGCAGTGAATTATTCTAATATTAAATTTACAATTATTACGATATCCAGAATATTAATGGTATTATCTTCGTTGACATCAGCAGCTGAAAATTCAGATTCTGTCGGATATTCATTTTCTAAAATAAAATTAATAATTTTAACAATATCCAAAACATTAACCATTCCATCTAAATTCACATCACCTGGGAGACTTTCCTCAATCAAAACAGAAATTATGGTTGAGGGTTGACTTTCTAAAACTCCGGAAACTGCAGTGAGGTAAAAATAGTGCATCCCCGCATTTGGCGATTCAAAAAAATATTCACGTGTCGAGAAATCCACAGTGGAAAAATAGGGTATTGTATCCAAATGCATGCCATGGTAAATATTAAAATGGGTTATTACAGCGGTATCAGGATATTCCCAGTGAAGTTGAATGAAGTCTTCTCCAATGTCACTCCATAAATTCGCAGGAGGGGCCGGGTTAGGTAGGACTACGGGATTCTCATATTCAAAATTTCCATTTTCAATATAGATTATTTGAGGGGGCCAGCCTAATTCACCCATTAAACCTGAAAAGTTTCCGATTATTGACTCCTCGGATACTTGGGTGATGGAAATATTTCCGCTTACGGGTAAATAGGAGTTTACGAGAATGGTTGCAAATACATCTGTGATATATTCATTCCAGTTTTCTGTATTTATTTCACCGTTTATAAGGGGGTCAATCAATGATAATAAAAAGGATGTATCCACTTCCGTCATAAAAATTATAGTAGCATCTATACCCAATATATTGTCAGCGTCTAAAATATCAACATCCCATGATTGTACATTTAATTGCCCGTCTTCATCCTTCATGTACATTATAAATACATCATAGGTATCGGGATTGTCTTCATTTTGCATAAATGAAGGAATTAAAATATTTGCCCCTCCCAATGAATCCGAAGTTATAGAGGCAAGGGTACCTTCTGTAGGCAATGCAAGGGAATCTGGTAGTGACTGTGCAGAAAAACTGCCGGATTCCAATCCTGAATATTGAAATGATATTTCCCCTGGCCAGAATGATTGACTACAAAGAAACCCCAGGGATATTAAACTATAAAATAGGTAGTTTTTCACAGGGAAAAAATAGGGGTTGATCCTATAGGATTGTGTGATTTAATTAACATTGGGGGTCCCAAAGTTTTTCTGATTCTCCCATCAATTTTGTGACCCATCTACTCCAGACAAACAAGGCATCCGACAGGCGGTTTAAATAGGTAATATTTACCGGTTCCACCTCTTCAACCTCCGCCAATGCCACCGCTCTTCTTTCTGCCCTTCTGCACACAGTTCTGGCTATATGCAATTGAGAGTTTAAAAGATTTCCCCCCGGCAGAATAAAGGAATCAAGTTCAGTAAGATTAACGTTTACTTTATCAATTTCAACTTCAATTTTTTTAATTGATTCATTTGAGATACGAGGATAATTATTCTCCTTTTTATTGGTAGCAAGTTGGGTCCCCAAATTAAAAAGCTCATTCTGGATTATTGAAAAATAATCTGCCAGAATAATTAATTCTTTGTTTTCTGTTTTGATAATGAGATCCCTGCAATATCCAATATGGGCATTCAGCTCATCAATGCATCCATATGCTTCAATACGCCTATCAGACTTACTTCTCTTTTCTCCGGAAACAATCTGTGTCATTCCCTTATCACCGGTTTTGGTATATACTTTATTTATTCTGATTGAGGATTGTGTCTTATCTTTCAAAATTGAATCTCCTTAGTTTGAAATTGGAATCAATTCCAGCAAAAGGCTGCTATTTTCTTCTACTTTATCTTTGCTCCAACAGAGAGGAACATATTGGCCTTCGTTCCATTTGGCAGCCATGTCATCATAATGTTTACTTCCCAATACTCCGCTTTGTCCCGGTGGAGAGATGACCAGACAATTATCCCATTCTCCTACATCAAAAATAAATCTAATGGAAGGACACCAAGAGGAAGCATGGTAAGGTGAACAAGGATTAAAGGCCGTCTGATGAACAGTATCCGTATCTCCACCAATGGGAAAAGGTCCCACATTAAATACCTCGCCTAATAGTTTCTTAACTGACATACTGTGGTGAAATTCTGCAATATGCAGTTTCCCCCATTCCCACTCCGATATTTCATTTCCTAAATTAGACTCAAGCCAGGTACAGGCATCAATAAGAGATTTCTCGATGAGATGCAATGCTGCATTCCCGGAAGGAACCCATTTTGACTCAGGGTTTTGAAACATCTGAAAAATAGCTTCAGTGGCATGTCCTAATAATTCTGAAACTGGTAAAAGCAGAGGATGTTCTCCTACTCCCAGGTATAGATCAGTTAATTTTTTCCCTAAATGAGGTTCAATAGTATTCCTCAATAAGGTATATAAAAACACTTCATAAACCGTACCCCCAATTGACCGTTTATCTAATTTATGATCCCAATCTGTGAGAATATCAATGAGTTTCTGCGCTTTGGGTTTAGCAGTACGGAAACCTTTAATCATGCCCTCTGTTAGTCGCTTCCCTGGTATAGAATCAACATTTACATGTAATTCCTGGCACTGTGAAATGTCAATGAGTTTGTTTAATAAAAATGTTTCCTGAATTTTTTTGGCTCGGTAACCATTCATAAAGGAATTACCCAGAAAATAGGGAAAATTATCTTTCACAATTTTATGATTACAGGATATTATATATCCACAATCTGGATTAAGTTGGTGAGGCATTTCTGCATGGGGTATATCGTCAATCCAATCAAAATCTCCTGTCCATCCGGGAACGGGTAAATTACCATACCCATTTTTTCTGATGGGTACTCTGCCTGAAATATACAGCCCTGTATTGCCCTGCTTATCTGCATAGGTAATATTTAATTGGGGAGCTTGAATTTTCTCTACTCCTCTGGAAAACTCCTCCCAACTACCTGCTTCATTAATTAGAAAAAATCCTTCTGTGATGGAATTGGGCTGCAACGATTTTGAACATAGTGAAATCGCTTCAGATTTATCTGTAACACTGCCTATCATGGGGCCATGCAGAGTAATGTGAACTTTTTCAATATGGGGAGGGCTGCCTTTTACTTGTATCACTTCTTCGATTAAATTGAATTGTTTCCAATCACCCTTATACTCATATTGGAGGGGATTAGATACATTTATTTTCTCTACAAAAATATCTTCCACATCTGTAAATGCAAGGGTGATGCCCCATGCAATTTGGTCATTATGTCCCAATAATACACCTGGTAATCCGGGGATGGTAGAGCCGGTACAATGATACCCCTCCTGAGAGATGAGGTGATTTATATACCAAACTCCCGGTGTACTCAACACTAAGTGGGTATCATTACAAAGTATCGGTCTTCCCGTTGCGGATTTTTCTGCAGAAACAACCCAGGCATTTGATCCTCTTCCACCGCCTTCCATATCTTTTGCTAAATATGGTCCTTTGGCAGCCTGGAAGGACTCCTCAACTTCAGGAAGATTTACATCAATACCAATTGGTATTTCCACAGGATTTCCTTCAGGATACATGATGGCTAACTCTTCAGACATTTCTGCACCAACCTTTTCAAGAATCGCCTGTCTGGTTAACGTTCCTGACCATCCATGGGACAGAGTCCAGGTCATCACTCTTCCCCAAGCTAAAATATCAATGACAGACCACCTTTCTGGCTTAATGCCGGATAATTTAAACTCAATGGGGAGTTTACTTTTTTTAAGGACACTATTCACACCATTTACATAGGCTTCTAAATAAAGTCTATGGGTTGGAGTTAATAATTTTTCATCTTCTTTGGCTAAACGGTTGAACCCCAGTGTGCGGGTAAGTCTGTCTGTATTCAGAGCATCTTGACCAAACACTTCAGAAAGTGTCCCCAGCCCTATCCGGCGGTTCATTTCCATCTGCCAGATTCTGTCTTGAGCGTGAACAAAGCCCTGGCAGAAAAACAAGTCTATATTATTGGTAGTATAAATATGAGGGATATGGGCAGCATCCCGATAAATTTGGGCTTTATCTCTAATTTCAGGATTGGACAGTTCCCCCTGAAAATGCTTCCTGCGAAAGGATTTTTTGTTATAAGTGCTGAATGACCAGCGAAGAAAATTCGGAAGAATCTTTTTCAATTGCCTGATAATATCCCTAATTTCATGGTTAAATTTATTCAACCATGAAAGACACTAATAAGGCAATTCTTTATGAAATTTAGTCCAGTATTAGGTTCACCAGATTCACAATATCCAACACATTTAGAATACCATCGCCATTTATATCCGCGGCGGTGAATTGATCTGAGGAAGGAAAATCTGTTTCTAAAATAAAATTGGTGAGAATTACCACATCCAATACATTGAGAGTATTGTCAAAGTTTACATCACCGGGCATGATCTCAGAGCCTTCTCCCACAGTCAAATCAACAGGAAAAGAAGCGGAACCACCGTTAGAGGTAATTTTCACATAGGCTGAGTAAGATCCTTCTGATAAGCCATCCGTATCCACAGTATATTGATGCGAGGCTGTCTCATTAAAGGCTAACTGACCAGAATCTTCATCTCCAAAATCTATCCAATCAGGCCCTGTTGTGATCACTCTGGAAAGTCCATTATTTGCAGCATTAGACCCATTTGCCATCTGAAGAGCGTCACTACCATCACCATTTTGGATGCCCACGGTGGCGTCGTGAGTTCCCGTTAGAGAATTATAGTTGATTTCGATATCACCATTAGGATAAAGTACTATCTGGAAATCATAATAACTGTCCTCAAAATTTGTGTACCAGTGAGCAACTTCATTAAACCAAACTACAAATCTGTCTGTATTTCCATGATAATACACATTACCAGAGCAGTATTGATTACAGTTATCATTAACCGGATTAAGATCATCCCAAAATCCGAATATGGCTGAAGTGGGAGCACTGGCAGAAGGAATGGCTGTATTATCCCAGGCAGTATTATCCTCTCCAAAGCCTACCCAGCCATTAGCATTGATAATTAATGAGGTATGCAATTCACCATAAAAGGGAAAATTAAAATCAAGATTGAGGGCAGCGCCTGCCTGATCATTATGTGGAAATGAATATTGTGTTCCATTTTCTGATATATCTACCCAGTCATAATCTAAATCTTCATTCATATTTGAATCAGAATATATATTACCAAAACTGTCACTTCCCCCTGTAGAAGAAAAAGGAGAGGTTGACAGGGTATAATTCAATTCTGAGTCCACATCTCCAGTGTTGGTAATGTTGAGTGAACCTGTAGAAGACTCTCCTGACGCCAATTCAAAATTAGTATTCCCCAGAGAGTATTCCATTTCCGGAGGTGCTACGATGAGAGAAGTCATAAGTACATACATACCGGATTCAATATCACTGGAAATGAGATATCCGCTGGGTAGGTAGGCATATACACCCCAGTTTCCTACATATAACCCTTCAATATCACTGGTATCGTAGTAGGCAACTTCTAATGGATTAGTGGGGTCTGAAATATCTAAAATTCTTGTTCCGTCTGCATAATATGAAATGATGAGGAGGTCAGTTCCAGGGCGTACATAGAGATTATGGGCAGAATGGCTGGGATTAGTTTGATACTCAGCGACTAAATTAATATTGCCATAGTCCTGAATATCCCAGACTTTTACATGCCCTCCCGTATTTTCATCACCGGTAAACAGATATTTTTCATCTTCAGAAACCGCGCAGTCATGGGTGCTGATATAACCACCACCGGTGTTGTGGCTGGCTAAGGTGACAGGATTAGTTTTATCACTTACATCAACAATATAAAATATACCTGAATAAATACCTGCTCCATAAAGTTTATTATTATAGACTTCAATATCATGAAGGTATTCGCCGTTCCAGGTACCAACTAATTGAGGGGAAGCAGGAGAGTCTCCCAGTTCATAAATCCATACATCATTTGAGCTTGCACCCACCACATAGAGATAACCGTCTGCATCTATATGGATATTATGGCTATTCGTAAAGTCGGTAATGGTATGTACTAAAATGGGATTATCAGGATTGTCAACAGAAACTACTTTAACACCATCTGTGGCTTCTGTACCGATATACACATGGCGGTTCCAATATTTTAGATCTCTCCAAATACTGTTTCCTCCGGAAATTCTGCCTAACTCTACCGGGTTGGAGGGGTCAGTAATTTCCACAAAAGCAGCAGCATTCTGCAACCCTACTACAGCAAATTCTCTGCCATCCTGATAAAAACCGGTTATATCTGAGGTGTTTTG
>CAZKEL010000024.1:13863-32964 GCA_964551815.1 uncultured bacterium | reverse complement strand
ATATTTTGACTTTAATTTATCACAAGGTGGGGATAAGGTCTGTAAATTTGACGGACAAGCCCTAATAAAAGTTTGTTACCAAAATTGGTTTCTCTTTAATTTTACAGGCTCTTTTTCAAGGGCATTTTTCATTATAAGCCAAAACTAATTTATCAGGAAATTAATTATGAATTCAGCAAATATTGATATCCAAACAGCCGTAAATGAAAGAGTACGGGATTATATACCAGGGTCATCTGAGCGTGCTTCACTTTTAGCCAAATTAAGCCAAATGGAGAATGAATATTATGAAATACCTCTCATCATCGGTGGCAGGGAAGTCCATACAGGCAATACAGGTGAATGTAAAAAACCTCATGATCACCAACATGTTCTGGCAACGTATCATAAAGCCGGCGAAAAGGAAGTACAATCGGCCATAGATGCTGCTCTGGATGCCTGGTCAACCTGGTCTGCTCTACCTCTTAGTGAAAGAACAGCAATTTTTCGCAGAGCTGCAGAACTATTAGCAGGACCGTGGAGAGATACTCTCAATGCTGCCACCATGTTAAACCAAAGCAAAACGGTGTATCAGGCAGAGATTGATTCCGCCTGTGAATTGATTGACTTTTTCAATTTCAACTGCCAATTTGCAGAAGAGATTTGTAGTAACCAGCCCCTAATTTCACCAGAAGGTATGCATAACCATTTGGAATACCGACCCTTAGAAGGCTTCATCTTTGCAGTTACTCCCTTTAATTTTACAGCCATTGCAGGTAACCTCCCATCTGCACCAGCCCTTTTGGGAAATGTGGCTCTTTGGAAACCAGCTTCCTCTTCAGTTTATTCAGGATATTTTCTGATGAAACTCCTTCAAGAAGCAGGTCTGCCTGATGGCGTGATTAATTTTCTCCCTGGTTCTGGTAGTCAGGTTGGTGATCCGGTAATGGAAAGTCCGCATCTGGCCGGCGTTCACTTCACTGGTTCCACAGAGGTTTTCCAAAGTATGTGGAAAACCATTGGGGATAATATTCAAAAATACCATACCTATCCCAGAATTGTGGGAGAAACCGGTGGAAAGGATTTCATTCTTGCTCATGAATCCGCTGATGTAAAAGGACTTGCAACTGCCATGGTTCGCGGGGCATTTGAGTTTCAGGGGCAGAAATGTTCTGCTGCTTCCCGCTGTTATATTCCCCAGTCTATTTGGGATGAAGTAAAAGCACCGTATTTGCAGCAAGTTGCCGAAATAAAAATGGGGGACGTGAATGACTTTTCCAACTTCATGTCAGCCGTTATTGACGAAGCATCATTTGATAATATTGCCTCTTATATTGACCATGCTAAAGCTTCCCCTGATGCTGAAATCATCAGCGGTGGTGAGTATAATAAAAGCAGAGGTTACTTTGTAGAGCCAACCACCATTGTCACTACAGATCCTCATTTTAAATCAATGGAAGAAGAAATTTTTGGCCCTGTGCTCACCATTTACATTTATAATGAGTCCTGGGAATCCATCTGTGAAGTGGTGGATAACACTTCTCCCTACGCCTTAACGGGAGCGATTTTTGCTGCTGATGAAAAGGCAATGCAAAGGGGTAAATCTCTTCTAACCCATTCCGCAGGGAATTTTTATATCAATGACAAACCTACCGGAGCAGTGGTAGGTCAGCAACCTTTTGGTGGCAGCCGGGCATCAGGAACCAATGATAAAGCCGGATCACCACTGAATCTACTGAGATGGGTGTCGCAACGAACGATTAAAGAGACATTTACTCCGCCAACGCATTTCAGTTATCCCTTTATGGGAGAAGAATAGGGCGTTTTTCATTCCCTGAACTTAGCTTTTTGACAACACTGTAACAGTGCCAGATAAGAAAACGGTTATGGTCGCCTTAGGCGGAAATGCACTTTCCCCTAAGTCGGAAGCTGGAACCATAGAGCAGCAATTTGCCCACACCAGAAAAAGCCTGAAAGGAGTAATGCATTTTGTCCGCGCCGGTTACAATATCTGTATCACCCATGGAAATGGACCACAGGTTGGTGCTGAACTTGCCCGAAATGAGATTGCAGCTGACAAGGTACCTCCCCTGCCATTAGGCGTCTTAGTGGCAAATACTCAGGGCGCTATGGGATATATGGTTCAGCAGTCCTTGCAAAATGCTCTTTACACTGAAGATTCAGAGAGGGAGGTGGTCTCCTTCATTTCACAAATGAAGGTCAATGGGGATGACCCAGCGCTTAAAAAACCAACAAAATATATTGGCGGGACATATTCAAAATCTGCTGCAGAATCGAAAATGGAAAAGTATAGTTGGCAGATGAAAGAACAGGAACCCGGTCTTTGGCGGCGGGTGGTTCCCTCCCCTGCCCCATTGTACATCTTTAACGGGAAATCAATAAAACATTTGGTTGATTTCGGAACCATTGTCATTGCTGGTGGTGGAGGCGGAATCCCTGCCTTCAATCGTACTGACGGCAGCCTTGAAGGACTGGACGGAGTCATTGATAAAGATATGACCGCAGCTCTTTTGGGACGCATCATTAAAGCGCAGGAATTATTCATCATTACTGATGTAGATAATATCTATCTCAATTTTAAAACAGAGGCACAGGAAGTCATTCATGAAACCAGCGCTACCACCCTTGAAAATTGGCTGGAAGATGGTCATTTCTGGCGCGGGACCATGGAACCTAAAATACGAGCTGCCCTTTACTTTTTAAAACATCACGGCAGGGTAGTCATTATTACTTCCATAGGAAATATTGAAAAGGCACTCTGCAATAAAGCCGGTACAAGAATTCTAAAAGATTAACTGAGGATAACATGAAAATTCACGAATATCAGGGAAAAGAGCTATTCCGCAATGCAGGGGTTCCCGTACCTAACGGCTACCCTGCTTTCAGTGTAGATGAAGCAGTGGAAAAAGCCTCTCTGTTACATACAGATAAAGTAGTAGTAAAAGCACAGATACATGCAGGGGGCAGAGGAAAAGGCGGAGGTGTAAAACTAGCTTCAGGAGCTGAGGACATTCGTAACACTGCTGAGAGTATTTTTGGAATGAATCTGGTAACTCATCAAACAGGTCCCGAAGGACAAATGGTCCAGCGCCTTCTGGTAGAGGAAGCTTCTCAAATAGCCCGTGAACTCTATGCGGGAATTGTGCTTGACAGAAGCAGTGGAAATTTTGTCATGATGGTCTCTACAGAAGGTGGAGTGGAAATTGAGAAGGTGGCAAAAGAAACACCGGAAAAAATTGTGAAAGAATGGATTCAGCCCAATGAAAATTTAAAACCCTATCAGGCACGCAAACTTGCCTTTGCATTAGGACTTAAAGGAGCACAGATAAAACATGCTGTTTCCACTTTTCTTGCCCTGTGGAGAGTTTTTAGAGAGAAGGACTGTTCCCTTATTGAAATAAACCCCCTTGTGGTTACAGAATCTGATGAAGTCATTGCACTTGACTCAAAAGTCAATTTTGACGATAATGCGCTTTACCGCCAGAAAGATATTGCAGAGCTGAGAGATTTTGCTGAAGAAGAACCTTCTGAGGTTGAAGCAGATAAACATAATCTGAATTATATCAAATTGGATGGGAATGTAGGCTGCATGGTAAATGGTGCAGGGTTGGCGATGGCAACGATGGATATCATTAAACTTCACGGAGGTGAACCTGCCAATTTCTTAGATGTAGGCGGAGTTGCAAATGCAGATACAGTAGCTCATGGCTTTAAAATTATACTATCTGATGAGAATGTGAAATGCATCCTTATTAATATTTTCGGTGGTATTGTCCGCTGTGACAGGGTGGCTCAGGGTGTCATTGACGCTATGGCACAGGTGAAAGTAAATATTCCTGTTGTAGTTAGGCTGGAGGGTACCAATGCAGAGGCAGCAGGAGAATTGTTGCGCGACTCTGATGTAGATTTTATTGTAGCAGGCAGTTTAGAGGATGCTGCCGCAAAAGCTGTTCAGGCAGCAGATGAGGAGTAAATCATGAGTATATTAGTCAATAAGGATACCCGCTTAATCGTTCAGGGAATCACCGGAAAAGAAGGGGCTTTCCATACAGGGCAGATGGTAGAATATGGCACTACTGTTTGCAGTGGTGTTACGCCTGGAAAGGGTGGCCAGAAAGATGAAAATGGCATACCTATTTTTAATACAGTCTCTGAGGCCGTTTCTGCAACCAATGCAAATACTACTGTTATTTTTGTCCCCCCTGCATTTGCTGCGGATGCCTGTTTAGAAGCTATTGATGCAGGCATTGATCTCATCATTTGTATCACTGAAGGAATCCCCACTATGGATATGATTCCCGTTAAAGCTGCCCTTGATGCCTCTCATACACGTATGATCGGCCCAAACTGTCCGGGAATCATTACTCCCGGAGAATGTAAAATCGGTATCATGCCCGGATTCATTCATAAACCCTTTGGAAAAGCAGGGGTAATCTCCAGATCAGGAACCCTCACCTACGAGGCTGTCCATCAACTTACGGTAAAAGGAATTGGGCAAACTACCTGCGTCGGCATTGGCGGAGACCCAATAATTGGCACCAACTTTATTGATCTTCTCGCCCTGTTTAAGGATGACCCTGATACAGAAGGCGTAGTGATGATCGGAGAAATAGGCGGATCAGCAGAAGAGGAAGCTGCCCAATGGATTCAGGATAACAACTTTACCAAACCAGTGGTAGCCTTTATTGCAGGACAAACTGCCCCTCCAGGAAGACGAATGGGACATGCCGGTGCTATTATCGCCGGTGGAAAGGGAACTGCTGCAGATAAAATGAATGCCCTGAGAAATGCAGGGATTCATGTATGTGATAGTCCTGCAGAAGTAGGGGAAACTATGGCTAAGAATTTAACACAATTAGAAACTGTTTAAACAAAAAGGAAATTATGACAAACCGAACCTTTGCAATTATAAAACCTGATGCCGTAAAAGCAGGAAATACAGGTAAAATATATGATAGGATCCTTAAAGCTGGATTTACTATCCTAAACGCTAAACTCATTAAAATGACAAAAAATCAGGCAAAAGGATTTTATGCGGTTCATGCTGAAAGACCCTTCTATGGTGAATTGACGGACTTCATGTCTTCAGGGCAATCTATGGTATTGGCTCTGGAAAAAGACAATGCAGTTTCAGCCTGGAGGGAAACCATTGGAGCAACCAACCCTGAAGAAGCTGCAGCAGGTACCATCCGTAAAGATTTTGCAACCAGTGTTGGAGAAAATGCCGTACATGGCTCAGATTCTGATGAAAATGCTAAAATAGAAATTGGATTTTTCTTCACAGAGTCTGAACTTATTGCCAATCAATAAGGGTAAATTTTGCAGAAAACTTTTCTTATCAGCCTTCTTCTCATCCTATTCTCCTGTAGTTCACCACCGGAGTATGAGGAAATTATGGTAAACAAATCCGTAAAAGTGTATTCTGCAGATTATCATAATCATGCGGAAAATTATACTTTTAAATGGATGCCTCCACAAGGTCCGGATGACACCCCTGTCCCTTTTGATCTGAAAAACGATATGCTTATTTTCAGTCCTGAAAGGGTGGGAATTTATGAAATACATCTTTCCATAACGGATATATCAGATGAGGTGATTGCTGAGGAAGTATTCTATTATTTGGCAGTAAAAGAAACATTGTCAGTAGCAATTGCAGAGCCTATAGCTGAACTGGAGCCGAAAGCTGAAGCCAAGCTAGAAAAAAAAGCTACTCCACCTGTCATACAAAAATCGAAAAAGAAGCCACCCAATAAGAAAAGTAAAAAGTCCCCTCCACCAGCGAAAAAGAAAGCTGATAATACTATCATCTACACCATTCAGGTATCTGCAAGACCTTCTCTGGAAAAAGCTCGCATTGATCAATTACAACTTCTGGATGAGGGCTTTGATGCCTATATTCAGCGGCATTACAGAAATGAAAAGGATGCAGTATGGTACCGGGTTCGTGTGGGCAGTTTCAGAGATAAACCCACAGCTAACAAAGTGAAACAAGAAATTGATAATTTTTTAGGAATAAACTCCTGGTTAGATCTGGTAAAATCCGAAGAAAGCAAATGATTTCTTTACTTGGTAAAAGGGGAACAGTATTTTTAAATTACTAAGCTTTTTTTGAAAGTAATTAACTTTATTTAAAGGACATATTTTTTATGGCAGTGCCAAAAAGAAAACAATCAAAGGCAAGAGGCAGAAAACGCAGAACAAATTGGAATTTATCCAAACCGCAAGTGGGTAACTGCCCGCAATGCAGTCAGCCCAAATTACCATACAGAGCTTGTCCCAGTTGCGGATATTATAAGGGTCGTCCGGTCATAGCAGCTCAGGCAAGTTAAGCCTACCCCCCAAATGAAAATAGCCTTAGATGTATTAGGCGGTGATAATGCACCATTATCTACTATTAAGGGTGCTTTAGCCTATTTAGAACAATCCGGCAATAATGCAGCACAGCTAATTTTAGTTGGCGATAAAGGTGAGATTGACCAGATTCTGAATTCACTAAATAGTGATACTTCCAGAATTGAAATATTGCATACCACTGAAATAGTGGGAATGCATGAAAAACCTTCCAGAATTTTCAGAGAAAAACCAGACTCTTCATTGGTGCGGTCCATCCAATTAGTTCAGGATAATGAGGCACAGGCAGTAGTAAGTGCCGGCAATACAGGAGCTCTTTTAGCAACTTCTCTATTTCTCATTGGAAAAATCCCTGGAATACGAAGACCAGCATTTGCTCCTTTTATTCCTTCAAACAAAGGAGGCTTTATCCTCTGTGATGCAGGAGCTAATGCAGACTGCAAACCCATTCATCTGGTGCAATTTGGACTCATGGCAGGCGCATATATTGAACATTTGGAGGACAGACCGAACCCCAGGGTAGCCTTGTTGAATATAGGCGGGGAAGAAGGTAAAGGAAATGAACTCACTTCTACCACCTTCCCTTTGATGGAAGAGCATCTGAATAATTTCATCGGAAACCTTGAACCCCGCTACATCATGGAAGGTAAAGCAGATGTAGTCGTCTGTGATGGATTTACAGGCAATATTGTACTGAAACAGACTGAAGGCCTTATTCACCATCTCATGAGTTGGATTCAGGAAAGAGTAAATGTCCATTCAACAGGGAATGAAACCTCTCCTGTTTTTACCCATGTATTTAATGATATTCAATCTACTTTAGATCATGAGGAGTATGGTGCTACTCCCTTGTTGGGAATAAATGGTGTAGTCATGAAATGCCATGGTTCAGCAACAGAAAGGGGAATCAAAAATTCCCTAATGGCCGCCCAAAAAACCGTTGAAGAAAATTTAATTGAAGATATTGCTGACCGTCTCTCCAGACACAGTGAAATTTTTGAGGAAAATAATAAATTAAGTGAAACCAATCCAGTTTAGAGCCAATATAACTGGAACCGGAAAATATTTGCCAGAAAAAGTCCTGTCAAATCAGGATATGGAAAAACTGGTGGATACCAGTGATGAATGGATCCAAACCAGAACCGGTATCAGAGAACGCCGCATTGTAAAAAATGGGCAGGCAACTGCGGACATGTCCACCAAAGCCATTATGCAATTATTGGAACAACGCAATATCACCGCTGAAGAAATTGACGCTATTATCGTAGCCACCATTACGCCTGATATGATGTTTCCTTCCACAGCCGCCATAATACAATCAAATATTGGAGCTAAAAACGCCTGGGGTTATGATTTATCTGCCGCCTGTTCAGGGTTTTTATTTGGCATGCAGTCAGGAGCTGCTTTGATTACCTCTCAACAGTGTGAAAAAGTCATTGTGGTTGGTGCAGATACTATGAGTTCCATTTTGAATTTTGAAGACCGGAATACCTGTATTCTCTTTGGGGATGGTGCAGGAGCAGTTCTCCTTGAACCCTCGGAAGAATATGGCATGATTGATAGTGAACTTAGAATTGACGGTTCAGGCGGTGAATTTCTTAAAATGGATGCAGGAGGCAGTCGGCTGCCTGCTTCCCATGAAACTGTTGACAATAAGCAACATTATGTTTTTCAAGATGGAAAATCCGTATTCAAACATGCTGTAAAAGGGATGGCTGATATCTCCTATCAGGTTGCCAGTCGAAATAATCTACAAGGCAGTGATATTGATCTTTTTATTCCCCATCAGGCAAATAAACGAATTATTGATGCAGCTGCAAAGAAATTAGGTCTCTCTGATTCTCAGGTCATGATTAATATAGATCGTTTTGCAAATACTACTGCTGCTACCCTCCCAATCTGCCTTGCGGAAGCTCATGAGGAAAAAATGCTGTCACAGGGCGATAATGTAATACTATCTGCCTTTGGTGCAGGATTTTCCTGGGGTGCAATGTATTTAAAATGGGGGTTCCCTGCTTATGCGTGAAGCTTTTATTTTTCCGGGGCAAGGCTCACAATATGTGGGCATGGGTGCAGAATGGTATGATAATTATACTTTAGCCCGGGATATCTATGACGCAGCGAATGAGATTCTGGGATTTAACCTAACGGATATTTCTTTTCATGGACCTGTGGAGAAACTGCAGCAAACTGATTTCACCCAACCTGCAATCTTTGTACATTCTGTTATTTTAGATAAAATGTTAAAGGAAAAAGAAATTCATCCAGAGGGTGTTGCCGGACACAGTCTGGGGGAATTTTCTGCCTTGGTATCTGCAAAAGTACTCACTTTTGAAGATGCCTTGGAAATTGTGAAAGTCAGATCGGGGGAAATGGCAAAAGCAGGGCAGCACAATGCAGGTTCTATGGCAGCTATCATAGGAGCAGACAGTACTCAGATAAAAGAGATTTGTAACCAGGAAGGAATTGTGGTGCCTGCAAATTTAAATGCGCCTGGTCAAACGGTTATTTCCGGCGAATCATCAGCAGTTGAAGCTGCCATCAATACAGCGAAAGAAATCGGAGTTAGACGTGCCTTGAGATTAAATGTATCTGGTGCATTTCATTCACCTCTGATGGCACCAGCACGAGAGCCACTACAAAAAGTTGTGGATTCTATAAGCTTTAATAATGCCACAGTTCCTGTTTTCCAAAATGTGCATGGAAAACCCATTACTGATGCTGTAGAAATTAAGGAAAATATTTTGAAACAGCTGGAAAATCCTGTTCTTTGGTCAGCGACAATCCTGAATATGAAGAGTAAAGGAATTGTTCATTTTACCGAAGTAGGACCGGGGAAAGTTCTCAAAGGGCTTAACCAACGGATTTTTCCGGAATCAACCACAACTCAATGTGATAAACCGGAGCATTTAGAAAATCTTGCAGTGCTGTGATTTAAGTTCAAAAACAGCCATTGTTACAGGCGCTTCACGGGGTATTGGAAAAGCCATTGCGTTAAAGCTTGCTTCCAATGGAGCTGCAGTCGTTTTGGTTTCCCGCAGTGAAAAAGAGTTAACCGTGGTTCAATCTCAAATTGAAAAATCTAATGGAAAGGCTAGGGTAATTGCTGCAGATGTGTCAAACTCCGAAGCATTTTCAAACACGGTGAAGAGCGTTACAGAAAAAATGGGAAATGTTGACATACTTATCAATAATGCCGGTATCACCCGCGATAATCTCATTATGCGGATGAAAGATGAAGATTGGGATTCCGTAATGAATGTTAATCTGAAAAGCTGTTATAATGGTATAAAAGCAGTGACCCGCCCCATGATGAAAAATAAAGGAGGCAAAATTGTAAATATCACCTCCGTCATAGGCCAGATTGGAAACGCCGGCCAGGGAAATTATGCTGCTTCTAAAGCAGGAATTATTGGACTTACTAAGTCCATGGCAAAAGAATTAGGATCCAGAAATATTAATGTGAATGCGGTTGCACCCGGATATATCACTACAGAAATGACCGATGAACTGGATGAAAAAGTAAAAGAAAAGATGTTAACCTCCATTCCATTAGGCAGGTTGGGGTCAGTAGAAGATGTTGCCAATCTGGTATGCTTTTTAGTATCAGATAATGCAGCCTATATTACCGGCCAAACCTTCAATGTGGACGGAGGAATGGTAATGTATTAAATAAAGGAGATCGAATAAATGTCAGAACATTTCGATAAAGTAAAAGAGATCATTGTTGATAAATTAGGTGTTGAGGATACTAAAATCACCATGGAAGCAAAATTTATTGATGATCTGGGGGCTGATTCGTTGGACACCGTAGAACTCATCATGCAGTTTGAAGAGGAATTCGGTATTGAAATTCCCGATGAAGAAGCTGAAGATCTTCTGTCTGTAGGTCAGGCAGTGGATTATATTTCTACTAAACTGAATTAAGTAGTCTATTGAACAGAAGAGTCGTCATAACGGGAACAGGTGTTCTGTCTCCCATCGGTAACTCTACCCCGGAATTTTACGCCGGACTAAAAAATGGGGTGAATGGAATCGCTCCCATCACCCTCTTTGACACCGAAAACTATCCGGTTAACATTGCAGGGGAAGTGAAACTTAATCTGGAAGATTATATTGACCGAAGAGAATTAAACCGCATGGACCGTTTCACTGCCTTATCAATGATCGCTAGTGACGAAGCAATTCTCCAATCTGGTTTAAACTCCTCGGATGCAGATCCTACCCGTATTGGTGTAGTCATTGGTTCGGGAATAGGTGGAATTAATACCTTTGAACAACAGCATGAAAAATTACTGAGTAGTCCCCGGAGAGTAAGCCCCTTCTTCATTCCCTCTATGATTTCAGATATAGCTTCAGGGCAAGTATCCATAAAATACGGATTTAAGGGACCTAATTACTGTGTTGTGTCCGCTTGTGCCACTGCCTCCCATGCAATTGGTGATTCTTTTAGAATGATCAAGTATGGGGATGCTGATGCCATTATAACCGGTGGCTCAGATGCAACCATTACACCTATGGCGGTTGCAGGGTTTTCAAATATGAAAGCCTTGACAAAAAACGGTGATCCTGAATCAGCAAGCAGACCCTTTGATGCAGATAGAGACGGGTTTGTAATGGGAGAAGGAGCCGGCATTGTAATTCTGGAAGAAAGAGAGCATGCCATGGAACGAGGAGCAGAAATCCTGGGGGAAATTGTAGGGTATGGAGCAACTGGTGATGCCTACCATTTAACCAGTCCTCACCCAGACGGTGATGGTGCAGCAAGGGCTATGTCGCGTGCAATAGAAGATGCTGGATGTAATAAAGAGGATATTGACTATATAAATGCCCACGGAACCTCAACCCCATTTAATGATAAAATTGAAACAGCAGCAATAAAATCTGCATTTGGTGAGCATGCAAATACTCTTGCAGTGAGTTCGACGAAATCTATGACGGGTCATTTATTAGGTGCAGCAGGCGGAGTTGAATCAGTGGCAGCATTATTGAGTATTCGGCACCATTTCCTGCCACCAACGATTCATTATTCCACTTCAGACCCTGATTGTGACTTAAACTATGTACCAAACCAAGCCGTTGACAAGGAAGTGAATTATGCTATGTCTAATACTTTTGGGTTTGGCGGTCATAATGCTGTGTTGATTTTTAAATCTCATACACCTTGAGGCTGATTCGAAAACTTCAAGCCCTCCTTGTCACTAAAGCCCCGGAGCTTAAGGAATTTGAAAAACGGCTGCATTACATATTTAGCCATCCTTATTATTTAGAAAAAGCCATCACTCACCGTTCTGTGCAAAACCACTCTGAAGGAAATTACGAACGGTTAGAATTTTTAGGGGATGCTGTAATAGATCAGGCCGTTTCTAATTATCTATTTAAAAAATATCCCCAATCTGACGAAGGGACCCTCACCAAAAAGCGAGCATCATTGGTGAATCGTGGCTTTCTTGCTATGCTGGGTCAGAACCTGGGTGTCATGGATGTTCTCCGCATTGAGCAAGGTGTCAATATCAATGATCCCAAAGTTGCTTTGAATATTTCAGCAGACGTATATGAAGCAGTTGTAGGAGCTATATTTTTAGACGGAGGAATCAAGGAGGCTTCCGCTTTTATTAAAAGGACCCTCTGTCTATCAGAACACTTGGCACATGAAGATCAAAATTACAAAGGTCAGCTCATTGAGTACTGCCATAAGAAAAATCTTCCTGCTCCCAACTTCACCATAACCAAATCACATGGCCCCGAGCATGAAAAGACTTTTATAATAAAAGTAGCAATTGATCAGGATAATTCCTGGGTGGGTATTGGTTCGACAAAGAAATCTGCCGAACAAGATGGTGCCCAAAGGGCAATTAACTTTCTATTGGGGAGTTGATTTTTTTTCTAACTGCTTGATTCGATCACGCAGGCGGGCAGCAACTTCATATTCTTCCTCAGATACTGCCTTTTCTAAGGCTTCGTTTAAATTTTCAAGAACCGTTTCTTCAGTGGCTTCTTTCGTTAGCTCATCTGAAGTGACGGGCTCTACTATTTCACCTTCATTGTTATCAGTATCAATTCCTGCAGCATTCATGACTTCATCTGATACAAAAATAGGGGTATGGGTCCGTAGCGCTACTGCGATGGCATCACTGGGTCTGGAATCGATCACCATCTCCCCCATTTGTGGATTTGAGATTTCTATTTCGGCATAAAAAGTACCGTTATTGATCCGTGCAATGGTCACCCGTGTAATTTCACCTTCCAGGTTTTCCAAAATATTTATCAGCAAATCATGCGTCATAGGCCGGGGCATATCCACACCCTCTAAATATAACGCAATAGCTTGCGCCTCTGAACTGCCTACAATGATGGGCAAACTGCGGCTTCCGTCCGCTTCCTGTAATAATACAGCGTACCCCTTAGAAGGTGGATAATATGAAATACGCTTGACTTCTACTTTATTCATAATGCTAAATTTACAATTTTCTCGTCGGTATAAACAATGTTTGATTCTTGATTTTATGCAATTCGGGCTTTTAAATCCTGAATTCGATTTACAGGGGTGGGATCAATCTGATTTAGCAGAGCACAATAATAACTTACCCAATCAGTAAAATGAATCAGCTTTAATAACCGTTCCACCTTGTTTTTCCCACTCTGCGATATGCTCAGCTGAATTGCTGTTTCTTCACATAAAATATCCTCAGAAATATTCATGCGTTTTTGAACTCCCGGATGATCATCTTCGTCTCTCAGCCAAACAACAGAGCTGTGTGTTAATATATGAGGGTTACAGGTCCACCCTTCAATCTCATTATGGTTTTGCTCAGGAAAATGGTGATGGGTGGAAAGCATTTTTGCATTCTCTGCCAACTGACCGCGAAATCGAAGTGCAACTACCCAAGTGAGGTTTTCACTGCCATAAATAAAAGGAATGGTTTTATGTATTTTTTCCGCCATGGTGAGAGCTTCATTTGTGGACTGAGATAATTCTCTTGATAAGGTTTCTAGCTTAGATACTGCTTCATTTACCCTCTTTGGTATTACATCAGAAATAAAGCCGACTTTTTTTAAGACCAGTAATAAACTGAAAAAGGAATACCCTAAAGCGGCACGAGGCTGTAATCCTTTGGGGAGAGTAACTCTATCATAATTATTCTCCCTGGCAATTTCTGTGATTTTGCCGCCGGTTGATATAATAATCAATGGGCAGTTGCGTTCTTGACATTGTGTAAAGGCATTGAGGGTTTCCTCTGTTCCTCCGGAATATGAGGAAGCAATCACCAATGTATGCCCATCCACCCAAGCTGGAATAGTATAGGACCTGTTTACCAATATTGGCAGAGCACACTCCTCTTGAACTAACACTCTGGCAACATCTCCTCCTATGGCGGAGCCACCCATTCCCAAAACCAATATTTGGCGAATATCAGTATAGTCTATTTTTGGCCGCCATGACTCCATCATGGTTTGAGTTTCCCGAATATGTGCAGGGAATTCCTGTATTGCTCCCTTCATATCTTCCCGGTCTAATTCTGTTGATAATTCTGTCAATTGCTCCATTTAATTTCCTCTATTGTGGATTAATTCACTAAAATATAATAGCTTTTCCCCATCTAAGTCCAGATGTGAAATCTTTTTATCTGCTAAGGTTATGATGGAATAAATTTCATTTTCTGTTTTCTCTTTTATACCTTCCTCTACCAAAATAGATCTAATTTTTTTTAATCCTTTGGTAAAGTCCTTATGTGCCAATTGAATGGCGGAGGATATTTCGGGATTTGAGGATTCCTGTGCCTGAATCATTAAATAGGTTTTTTTCCCCAGTATGATATCACTTTTGAGAGATTTTCCCATATTGGAACTATCTGAAAATATTTCCAGATAGTCATCCTGAATTTGAAATGCTCTGCCGATTAACCTGCCATAGTCCCTGATTGCCATAACCGTATTATTATCTTTTCCTGCCGATATAGCCCCCATTTCGGCAGCAAGTCCCAGCATATATCCGGTTTTAAGATCAATCATTTTCAAATAGTCATCCAAACTTACTTCGTCTATAGTCTCGAATTCTTTATCCAAAGCTTGGCCTTCACAGACGGCTAATAATCCATCAATAAAAATTTCAATTTGTTGCCGGCGTCCGCTGGGAGATTTATTCAATAAATTTAAAGCCAGGGACAGCATGGCATCACCAGTAAGTATTGCAATTCCGTCATCCCATTTATGGTGAACTGTGGGCTGTCCGTGTCGCATCTGGTCTTCATCCATGATATCGTCATGAACTAAGGTAAAATTATGCAGAACTTCAACTGCCAGAGCAGCAGAAAAGACATCCTCCTTTTTTCCCCCACAGGCTTCTGCTGCAAAAATTGCCAATAAGGGGCGGATGCGTTTTCCCTTCCCTCTTAATACATAATTTACAGGTGCAGTAAGTGACTTAGGACCCTGTGGATAAATATGGGTCAAGGCTACGTTAATGTCCTCCCGGTAAGTGGGAATTACATCAGCAATGTTCAAGTGTAACGCTTCCAAATTCCTGCAGCTTTCCCATAATTAGTTCTTGAATTTCGTTCATTCGATCGATTGTTTTTGCTTCAAATCTACAGACTATAACAGGCTGCGTATTAGATGCCCGAACCAATCCCCACCCATCAGCAAACTTCACTCTTACACCGTCCACAGTTATGCAGTCATAATGCTCAGTAAAATATGCTTCTGCCTGGCGGGCAATATTGAATTTTTCCTCATCATCACTACAATCAAGACGAAGTTCAGGAGTGGAGTAATATTTTGGGATTTCCGCTGTCATTTCTGATAATGTTTTCTCAGTGTTTGACAATAATTGTGCCAATCTTAATGAAACATAAACGGCATCATCAAAACCAAAGAAATCATCTGCGAAGAAGATATGTCCGCTCATTTCACCGGCAAAGGATACATTTAATTCTTTCATCTTATCCTTTATAAGGGAATGACCTGTTTTCCACATGACAGGGGTTCCGCCATATTTGTTTATCATATCCTCTAATGCCTGTGAACATTTTACATCAAAGACAATGGCATCTCCCTTCTTTTTAATAATTTCCGGAAGGAATAATGCCATTAGTATATCCGAGCGGATAATGCCTCCATTTTCGTCCACAGCTACAACTCTGTCTGCATCTCCATCATAGGCGACGCCAAAATCATAGTCACCGGATTTAATTTCACTAATGAGGTCAACCAGATTATGATCCTCAGTGGGGTCAGGATGATGATTCGGGAAAGTACCATCCACATTACTGTAAAGTTCTTTAGTTTCTATATCCAACTGTTTAAATACCTGAGGGGCTGCCAAACATGCTGCTGCATTTCCGCAGTCCATCACTGCCTTTAGCTTTTTCTTCAGGATGATTTTTGACCGTAACATTTCCAAATAGGCAGGCAGTATCTCAATTTTTTCAACACTTCCCTGTGCAAAATCAAAATCTTCCCTATCCATTAAATCTTTTAAATCCTGTATCTGATGACCATAAAATGCTCTCTGTTTAAAGGACATTTTAAAACCATTAAATTCAGGAGGATTATGACTACCGGTAATCTGAACGGCACCATCAGCATCCAAATGAAACATACTGAAATAATTGGCTGGTGTGGGAGCAATACCCATATCTAATACTTTGATGCCCACCGCTACCAAACCATCAATAAAATTTTCTTTTAATCGCGGAGTTGTAAGGCGAATATCCCCGCTTACTGCCACTGTTTTTCCCCCTGCTCTGGTAATATAGGTTCCAAAGGCTCTGCCTAAATTAGTCACCACCTCCGGAGTGAAATCTTCTTCTACAATGCCACGAATGTCATACTTTCTAAATATATAGGGATTCAATGAGTCTCCTTAAAATAATTGTGTTTTTAAACGAAATGTCCTAAGACTATCGATTGTTTTGCACCGGTAACGCTCTTAATATTTGAAGGGATATCTAACACCTTACAGAGACCAAGTACTGCCATTAATAAGGATTCTTTAAGATCAGGATTAATTCCCACCTTTTCTGATGTTAGAATCTGCCTGACTGAAATATACTTTTCTAATGCCTGCATGATGACCGGATGATGGACACCTCCTCCACTGATTATCAGGTCAGTCCGGGAGGGGGTAAAATTAAGATGCTTCTTCAGATTTTCAGCTATGGATTTCGCAGTAAAAGCACAAAAGGTTGCTGCAATATCTTCAGGTCTTTCCATTGGATAGTCCTGTAATATTTTCCTAACCATTTCATGTCCAAACATATCTCTACCGGTAGATTTAGGGGGTGCTTTTGAAATAAAGGGATGCTGCATTAATTGGTTCAAAATAGTCTCTAGAACTCTACCCTTTTGGGCATGGAGTCCATCTTTATCCATTGGTTCACCCCAAATGATTTGGCTGAGTTCATCAAGTAAAGCCATGGCAGGACCTGTATCAAACCCTAAAACCTCCTCCCGATTGCCATTTTCAGGGATATAGGAAATATTGGCGATTCCTCCCAGGTTTACAGTGATAATTGGATGAGAATATTTTTTGAATATTAAATAATCCAGAAAAGGTGTCAATGGCGCTCCACTACCACCGGCATCAATATCTGCTTGACGGAAATCATAAACTACGGGACAGTTGTTTTCAGTACTGAGATAGGCTGCGTCTCCAATCTGCAGAGACGATTTTCCATGATTATGTGCCACTGTTTGTCCGTGGGAGGCTATTATATCAACAGGCCTACCCTTTAAAAATTTGGAGGTGATTGCAGCAAATTCTCTCCCTAACCTTTTATGGGTTTGTACACTCTGCTTTTCACCCCCTGAGAGACATTTACGGATGGCTTCCCTCAAACTAAATGAATATGGGAAGGTGTGAAAGTCAATACATCTCCATTTGAATTCGTATAGACTATTGATACTTATGGAAAAGAGTCCACAATCCAACCCATCCATGGAAGTACCGGACATTAACCCTAATACGGTAAATGACTTTCCTGAGTTACTCAAAGTATTTAGAATAAATAGAGATTTGAAGTGTAATTTATGTTAGCCATTATTAAATAAATCTTTTAGAAAATAATATGAAATATCCAATATTCTATACCTTTCGCCGCTGACCCTTTGCAATTCGTGCCAGGATGGCACTTACCAAACTAAATATAAAAATTGAAATACGAGAGATACTGCTGAAAGAGAGACCTTCCCAACTATTTGCCATCTCTTCAAAAGGAACCGTTCCCGTTCTCCAACTTCCCCACGGCAGGGTAATTGATGAAAGCATTGACATTCTTCATTGGGTTTATAACCATCCTGATGTATCAGAATTGGTTACGGATCACAGCGAGTTGGTTCAGCTTATTGATACTGATTTTAAACATTGGCTGGATCGGTATAAATACCCGGAGAGATATCCTGATCATAGTCAAAATTACTATGGAGAACAAGCCGTTGAGGTATTGAATACATTTGAAAATGTATTAGGAAAATCAACCTTTTTTGGAGGGCAAACACCGGGGTTTTTAGATATAACCATTTTCCCCCTTGTTCGTCAATTTGCCCATGTTAATTTAGAGATGTATCAGAATTCATTCACCAGCCTGTATGACTTTTACCTTGCCATGCATTCTCATAGTTGTTTTACTTCCGTGATGGAAAAATATCCTCAGTGGCACCAGGGTGACCCGCCATTACTGGTTAATTTCTATGTGCCTGAAAATACTGAGAAATTGATTCAGCGAACACCTTAACGGCTGTAGCCATACAGCGTTCATCCAGATTAAAATCATTGGTATGAATGTCCCGGGTTTTGCCATCATTGCTACCTATTCTGAAATAGGCACCGGGAATCTCCTCAAGATAATAGGCGAAGTCTTCCCCACCCATACTGGATTCTTCCATCAATACTACATTTTCTTCCCCTAATACTGCATGACCAGCACTTATAATCAAATCCGTGCAGCGTTCATCATTGGTAAGTCCGGGAGAAGAGTGGGGTATGGTTAACTCAATGGTGGCATCTGTAAGATTTTCAACAGATTGAATTGTCTGCTTAATAATCTGATGGAGCTTCTCTTTTAACTCAGCATTGAGAAAGCGCAGAGTTCCTTCCATATTAATTTCATCAGGCAGTACATTACAGGTATGCCCCCCTTCCACTTTACCGAAAGCAAGTACTACTCGTTCCCATTCATTAAGATGGTGGCGGACACACTCTTCAAGGGATAAAATCAAATGGCTTTGAGCCCAAATGAGATCAACTGATTCCACAGGTCTGGAAGTATGCCCTCCCGGTCCTTTTAAACAAATATTGATCTGTTCAACAGCTGCAGCCATGGATCCGTAACGAATTCCGATTTTTTCTGCACTGAGCGAAGGCAGGATATGTCCGCCAAGGATATGATCAACACCGTCTATTGCCCCTGCCTCCATCATGACTACTGCCCCCCCGGGAGCAATCTCTTCTGCAGGCTGAAAAAGGAATCGTATTTTTCCGGGGATATCCTGTTCTGTCTCCTTAATGTAGGCAGCTAATCCTAAAATATTTGCCATGTGGGAATCATGTCCACAGGCGTGGGAAACTCCGGGATTCTGCGATTTATATTCAATATCATTAATTTCATGAATAGGCAACGCATCCAGATCACATCGAATTGCCATAGTGGGTCCATTTCCTCTGCCTATATCACAGATAAACCCTGTTTGCATGGTTTCATTTTGAACGACGGTATACCCCATATCTTGCATAAATTTCTGGCAATATTG